>DATHGL010000346.1:0-19253 GCA_035317625.1 Gemmatimonadales bacterium
TGGAGCGCGTTCCGAAGGTGCTCGCCGGGGGATTCGCTCGACGGACTGCGCGGCGGGCGACCGCGGCGCTCCAACGTGCTGCGCCGCTCGGCGCCGCGCCGGCGGTCGACCACGCGGCGGCGCTCGCGCGCCATACCGGCCACGGCCAGCCGCCGCGGCACGGTGCGCTGGTCGACGCCGTGTCGGCGGTCGGCAAAGGCGCGGGTCATCGTCACGCTGCGAGAATCTAGCCCACGCTCGGCGCGGCCGGAATGCCGGCCGCCCGGGGCAGCTCGATCCAGAAGCGGCTGCCGCGACTTCCCGTTTGACTTCGCCCGGCCCGCCCGCTAGCCTTCATCGAGCGTTGTACGTCAAGGCGGGACTTGGCCAATGCGCCGGTCCCGCCGTTGTGTTTCCCCCCCTCACGCGGGCGGACCGATGGCGAAGGAAGAAGCGATCGAGATCGACGGGACGGTCGAGCAGGTGCTTCCCAACACGACGTTCCGCGTCCTGCTCACGAACGGCCGTTACGTGCTGGCCACCATCGCGGGCAAGATGCGGCGCTTCCGCATCCGCGTACTCGCGGGCGATCGGGTCACCCTCGCGGTCTCGCCCTACGACCTCACCCGTGGGCGCATCACGTTCCGGCACAAGTGAACCGCGCGCTAGCGCGGACGGGCCTGGTCGCAGACGGTGGCCCGCCCCGCTGTCCGCAATGCGCCCAGCGCCTCGCCTTCGGAGCCGACCGAGAAGGGCGCACGACCGAGTCCTGCAGGTGTGGGTACCGCGCGTATGTGCGGGTGCGGGATGGCGAGCGCCCTGGCCCCGCGTTTCCTATTGGGGCTGAGCGGGCTGCCGTGTCCGAAAGTGCAGCGGGTCTCTCAGGCTCTGCAGCTCCCGGTAGTAGAACAGGGGGGTAGGGCGCCTGCCGCTGAACCGCAGCGCCCTGAGGAACGCGATCTCCTCGGGCGTGGCGGTGCCGCTGAGCGAAGCGTCCTGCAGGAACTCCTTGAGTCCGGGCTCGTCCACCCCGGCCTGGGAGTCCCGCTCGATAAACTCGAAGCGCTTCACGTCCCCAGACGCCACTCGTCGGTTCAGGACGATCTCCAAGCCAAACGATGCGAGGTCGACGTCCCACGACTCGATCAGTGAATCCAGAAACGAGACGCCGGTTTCGGCCGAGACGTGGAAGATGTCGGTGTCGAGGAGCTCGAGTACGACCACACGCATCTCTTCGTAGGTGCGCCCGCCGAGCCGCGCCACCGTGCGGACCCAGTGCGGATCGTCCAATCCCTGCCTGGCCGCTTGCTTCGCCACGTCCAACACTTTTTGGGTGACGAGCCGTTCGAGCTCGCCGCAGGGCTGCTTCTCGAAAATCGCACGAATCTGCTTTTCTTTTGTGGCTTTGCACTTCCGCAGGACCAATTCGCGGACGTCGCCGAGGAGAGCCGGAGGCTGGTCGCCCAGCTCCCGCTTCAACTCTTCTTTGCGCTGCAGGTCCGCCAACTTCGCCAGCTCGCCGCTCGGCAACCGCAGGAATTTGTCCATCCTGTCGTAGATGTCGGTGCGGGCCGGCGCGGGGGGCGCCTTCCGCCGAGTCAGTAGCTGGGAGATGTAGGACTCCGTGACGCGGGCGGCCCGGGCAAGGTCGCGCTGCTCCAGCCCCAACTGCGCCAACCGCTGCCGAATCACGAATGGCACGTCCACGGACTCCTCCTCGCCGACTCCACCAGGTTAACAAGCAATAGTAAATATATGTATTTGTTCAGTTCTGTTACTTGACAAGTGTAGTAAAGTCGGGTACGTTGAGCAAGCTCAGAAGTGCCAGTGGTTGTCGAGGTTCATGTCGGTCGCTTGGAAGGAGTCGTCATGTACGCACGCAACGTCACGCTGCAGCTGAAGCCGAATGCCGCAGTTGAGTTCACGCAGACGCTCGAGAAGGACATCCTGCCCATGCTGCGCAAGCGCACGGGTTTCGCGGACGAGATCACGTTCGTCGCCCCGGACGGCAGGAAAGCCCTTGCCATCAGTCTCTGGGACCGCAAGGAGAACGCGGATGCCTATGGCCGCGAGACGTATCCCACTGTGCTCAAGGGCCTGGCGAAGGTGGTGGAAGGAACGCCCGAGGTCGGCACCTACGAGGTGTCCAACTCGACCTTCCACAAGATCGCCTCTCGCAGCTAGAGTCGACCTGGGCTTGGCCTATTGAAGGCCGGCCGGTCTGTTTCGAAGGAGGGGGGCGGCAGAGTCCGCCCTCTTTCTTTTTTCGCAGCCGCGCTCCAGACTATCGCGACCTCTTTCGGGACGTGCCCCGTTGCGTTTCGCTACCGTCGCGCCCATCGTGGCGGCCGCATTCGCGGCTCCCGCCGCCGTCCTTTCTCAAGGTCCCCGGGTCGAGATCACCGTGCCGGCGTCGCTCCGCGGCGCGCCGCTGACCGGGCGCATGTACGTGTTCGTGACACGCCACGACGACGTGGAGCCTCGGCTGCAGGTGCGCCATGAGAGCGACTGCACTCCGTTTTTCGGCGTCGACGTCACGCAACTCGTGCCCGGCGCGCCCGGCGTGATCGACGGCGCGACCCTCGGCTATCCGGTGTCGAGCCTCAAGGAGATCCCCGCCGGCGACTACTACGTGCAAGGGTTGCTCAACGTGTACACGGAGTTTCACCGCGCCGACGGGCATACGCTGTGGCTGCACGACGATCAGTGGGAGGGCCAGCAATTCAACCGGTCCCCAGGGAACCTGGTGAGCGACGTGCACCGGGTGCACCTCGATCCGACCAGGGGCGACACGATCCGCCTCGAGCTCACCCGGGTGCTGCCCCCGATCGAGCTCCCGCCCGACACGAAGTGGGTGAAGCACATCAAGATTCAGAGCAAGCTCCTCACCGCCTGGTGGGGTCGTCCGATGTACCTCGGCGCCACGGTGCTCTTGCCGCGGGGCTACGACACGGAGACCGCCCGTCACTATCCCACCGTGTACGACCAGGGGCACTTCACCCTCAATCCCCCGTTTGGGTTTTCGACCGATTCAACCCCTGAGACCCCCGAGCAACGGGCGGCGCGACTCGCGCGCAGCGCGCGCGAGCCTGGGTTCGAGTTCTACCGGGCGTGGAGCGCCCCCAGTTTTCCACGCCTGATCGCCGTGACGTTCCAGCACCCCACACCGTACTTCGACGACTCGTACGCGGTGAATTCCGCGAACAACGGCCCGTACGGAGACGCCCTGCTGCAGGAGCTCATTCCATATCTCGAGGAGCACTTCCGGATGATCCGGCAGCCGTGGGCGCGGGTGTTGACGGGCGGCTCGACCGGCGGCTGGGAAGCGCTGGCGCTCCAGGTGTATCACCCGGACTTTTTCGGCGGGACTTGGGTGCTCTACCCCGACCCGGTGGATTTCCGGCACTACGAGATCCCCGACATCTACAGCGACACGAACGCGTTCGTGTTTCGGGTGGCGGAATGGATGACTGCCGACGTGCCGGCCGAGCAGGAAGTCACCGCACAGCCGCGGATCAGCGTGCGCCAGGAGAGCCAGTTCGAGGCGGTGCTCGGCAGTCGCGCGCGCTCCGGCGAGCAGTTTGCGATTTGGGAGGCGACGTACGGTCCCGTGGCGCCGGACGGCTACCCGGCCGAGCTGTGGGACCTCCACACCGGCACGATCGACCGCAGCGTGGCCGAGTACTTCCGGACCCACGACTACGACCTGCGCGACTACTTGGAGCGCAACTGGACGACCCTGGGACCGAAGCTCGCAGGCCAGATCCACGTGTTCACGGGCGACATGGACACGTTCTACCTGAATCTCGCGGTGTACCGCCTGGAGGAGTTCCTCAAGGGGGCGCGCCCCGCGGCTGACGCGGAGTTCGCTTACGGACGTCCCATGAAGCCGCACGGCTGGCAGCCGTGGACCAACGCCGAGCTCATGCGCATCATGGCCCGGCACATGGAGCGTCGCCGCCCGCGGCGCTGAGACCTAGAACGTCGCTGGCCGCCGCGCGTCCAGGCTCAGGGGACCCCCGCCGAAGTGCGTGATCAGCAGCGCGGCGCCCAGCAAGGACACGTTCTTCATGAACATCGCCATCTGCATCCCGCGCATCATCGGGTCGGTCACCGCCCAGAAGTTGTGCATCATGAGCGTCACAGGCACCAGGAACAGCACGATCAGCCACCCGCCGATTTTCGCCTTGTAGCCGAGCGTGATGCTCAAGCCTCCGAGCGTGGCGATCACGCCCGACAGCGGGACCAGGAGCCCGGGGGCTGGCACTCCAGCCTGGGCGGCGTAACCGATGTATCCCGCCGAGAAATGCCCCAATGCCGTCATCAAGAAGATCGCGGAATAGAGGAATCGACCGACGGGGACGAGGTAGACCACGGGAATCCCCTTTCTAGGTTGGGAGAACGCATCAGGATGTCAGCGCGCTGAGGGCGCTCTGGAGGCTCGTCGCTTCGCCCGCCTTGAGCGCGCTCACGATGGCGCGCTGGGCTTCGGCGAGTGCGCGCACGCCCTTGGCATGCGCCTGCACGCCCGTAGGCGTGAGCTCGGCCAGGACGCTACGGCGGTCGTCCGGATCGGCGCGGCGGCGGACCAGGCCGTCCTTCTCGAGGCGATCCATCAGCTGGGTGATGTTGGAGCGCACGCAATGCTGGCGCGCGGCCAGATCGGACAGCGGTAAGGGCTCCTTCGCTTCCGCCAGGACGTGGAGCACCGCGAGCTTCGCCAGAGACAATCCGGTCGGACTCAACGCCGCTTCGAGGCGCGCCTCCACGGCGTCCGCCGCGCTCAGAAACGAGAACACGAGCGAGTCGGCCGCCGGCCGGCGCGCGCCTTTTCGGGGCCGCTTGCGCACGGCCTCATTATGGCTCACTCCTTGGCGGCGGGCCACCCTGCCCCCACGGCGCGATACAGCTGCACGGCGGCGACGAGCTGATCCCGCTCCGCCTGAGTGAGCGCCAGCTCGGCGCCGAACAGGCCGCGTTGCGCGTCCAGCACGTCGAGGTAGCTCGATACACCGTTGCGATAACGCATGTCCGCGAGCTCGAGCGCCCGGCGCAGCGCGATCGCCTGTCGCTCCTGCGCCGCGCTCCGATCCTGAGCCGTGCGCAGCCCCACGAGTGCGTCTTCCACTTCGCGCAGTGCCACCAGCACCGTCTGCTCGTAGCGGGACCGCGCCTGCGATGCCCGCGCCTGCGCGACGTTGACCTGCTCGCCCCCCCCCGGCCGGCCCTGGGTAAAGATCGGGATCGATACTCCGGCGAAGGCCTGCCACACGTTGGTCCCGGACCCGAACCACTTCGACCAATCGGTGCTCTGGCTGCCGTACTGACCGGTGATGGTGAAGGTCGGCAGGAAGGCGGCCTGCGCCACGCCGATTCGGGCCGTGGCGGCACGGAGCGTCGCTTCGGCGCTCCGGACGTCGGGCCGATTGGCGAGCAGCGCGGACGGCACGCCGGCGGGGACCGATATCCGCGCCGCCATCTCGGTGAGCGCGCGGCCCCGGGCGATGGCGCCGGGGTTGCGCCCGACCAGGACGCTCAGCGCGTTCTCCTGTTGCGCCACCTGCCGCTCGAAGTCGGCGACGCTCGCCGCCGGACTCGCCACATCGGCCTCGAACTGGCGGACGTCGAGCTCCGAGATCAGACCCTGGTCGAGCCGCCGGCGGGCGAGCGCGAGCGTTTGCCGTCGCGAGTCGAGGGTGCGGCGCGCGATCGCGAGGTTCAAGTCGGCCGCGCGCAGGTCGAAGTACGCCGTCGCCACGTCGCCGATCAGCGACAACTGCAGCGCGCGCCGGTCCTCCTCGCGGGCCGCGAGGTCCGAGCGTGCGGCGCTCGTGCCGCGGCGGATCCGGCCCCACAGATCGAGCTCCCAGCTCAGGTCGGCGGTCGCCTTGTAGACGTCGAACGTCTGCGCCCCGAACGTGCCGAACACGGCTCGGCTGCGACCGGCCTGACCGTTGGCGGTGAGCTCCGGCACGAGCGCGCCCCGGGTGGCCCGGTACTGAGCGCGGAACTCGTCGATCACGGCGAGCGCGGTGCGCATGTCGCGGTTCTCCCGCAGGCTGGTGTCCACGAGCTGCCGCAGCACGGAATCCTGGATCAGGTCGAGCCACCGGAGCGCTGCGCCCGAATCCGCACCCGGCCGTGCCGGCGCGGTGTCGTACGCGAACGGCACGCGCGCGGTATCCGCCCCGGGCGGCAGCAGCGTGTCGCGGCTGGTACGCAACGAGTCGTAGAACGGCCGGAGCGAGTCCTGGGACGCCGCCGGTCGCCGCCAGCCGTCCGGCATGCCGACCGAGGATCGGCGATATCCGGGTCCCACCGCACACGCCCCGATGAGAGCGATCAGAGCGATCAGCGCGACGAACGCGCGCGAGGCGACTCGGCGCATGTCAGTCGCCCTCCACCGCAGCGGGCACGGTTCGCGGGACGACGGCCCGCGCCTCGCGGCGGAACAGGCCCCGCTCGCTCACGGTACGGATCGCCGTGAAGAACAGCGGGATGAAGAAGACTCCGACCAGGGTCGCGACGAGCATCCCGAAGAAGACACCGGTGCCGATCGAGTGACGGCTCGCGGCGCCGGCGCCGCTGGACGTCAGCAAGGGCGTGACGCCGAGGATGAACGCGAACGACGTCATCAGGATGGGCCGCAACCGCTCCCGCCCGGCCTCGAGCGCGGCATCGCGAATCGACCGCCCCTGAGCACGCAGCTCGTTGGCGAACTCGACGATCAGGATCGCGTTCTTCGCCGCGAGACCCACGACGACGATCAGGCCGATCTGCACGTAAACGTCGTTCGCCATCCCGCGCAGCCACACGCCGAGCAGAGCGCCGAGCGTGCCGAACGGCACGCCGAGCAGCACCGCGAACGGGATCGACCAGCTCTCGTATTGCGCGGCGAGCACCAGGAACACCATAACGAGTCCGAGCACGAACACGACACGGCCCTGCCCGCTCGAGGCGCGCTCCTGATAGGACTGCCCGCTGAACGCGTAGCCTACGCCGCGGGCGGCGTACTTGTCCTGGGCGAGCCGCTCCACGGCGGCGAGCATTTCCCCGGAGCTCTTCCCGGGCGCCGGGGCCCCAACGACCAGCGCCGACGTGAAGCCGTTGAACCGCGTGATGACGCTCGGGCCGGCCCGGAATTCGGTGTGCGTGAGGGCGGACACGGGCACCATCTGCTGGTTGGGCCCTCGGACGTACAGTCGCCCGATGTCCTCGGGGGTTTGGCGGAACCGCGCCTGCGCCTCCGCCTGCACGCGGTAGGTCTTGCCGTACCGGTTGAAGTCGTTGATGTAGAGCGTCGAGAGGGACGCTTGCAGCGTCTGAAACAGATCGGTGAGCGAGATCCCGAGCGCCTTCACCTTCTCCCGGTCCACCTGCACGAAGAGCTGCGGCGTGTTCACCCGGATGGCCGGGTACACGCCGCGCAGCTCGGGGAGCGCGTTGGCGTCGCGCGCGAATTCGCCCGTCAGGCCCGCGAATTTCGTCACGTCGTTCACGCCCCGGTCCTGCAAGTTCATCTCGAGGCCCGCGGTCGTGCCCAGGCCGATGATCTCGGGCAGGTTGAACGCGAACCCGCGCATGTCCCGCCGCTGGAACAGATGGCCGTTCGCGGCGCCGAGCACGGTGGCGAACTGATCCTGCGGTGTGGTCCGCTCCTCCCACGGCTTCAGCGTGACGAACATCATCGTCACGTTCGTCTGGTTCGCATTCAGGAGGAAGTTGAGACCGACGAGCGAGACGACGTGATTGACCGCCGGTTGCTGCCGGAGAAAGCCTTCGATCTGTTGCACCACCGCGTCCGTACGCTGGCGCGAGGCGTTGTCCGGCAGCTCGATGAGTATCCCGAAGTACCCCTTGTCCTCGTTGGGAAGGAACCCGGTCGGCACGGAACGCATGAGGACGAACAGCAGGGCGATCACCACCCCGAAGGCCGCGAAGAACGTACGGGGGCGGTCGATCACTCGGCCGGCGGCGCCGAGGTAGCGCTCGGTCACCGAGCGGAAGCCGCGGTTGAAGCGATCGAACACCCGGCTCAGCATCGCCCCGGACGTGCGACCGGGGTCAGTGGGCTTGAGGAGCACGGCGCACAGCGCCGGGGTCAGCGTCAGCGCCACGATTCCCGACAGCACCACCGACACCGCGATGGTGATCGCGAACTGCTTGTACATCAGGCCGGTGATGCCTCCCAGGAACGCGACCGGAACGAACACGGAGCAGAGCACCAGCACGATGGCGATCAACGCCCGGCTCACCTGGTGCATCGCGCGGTAGGCGGCGACCGCGGGCGATAGACCCTCCTGGGCCATGATACGCTCCACGTTCTCGATCACGACGATCGCGTCGTCCACGACGATCCCGATCGCGAGCACCAGGCCGAAGAGCGTCAGCAGATTGACCGAGAACCCGAGCACCTGCATCCCGAAGAAGGCGCCGATGACCGAGACGGGCACCGCGAGCACCGGGATCAGCGTCGCCCGCCAGCTCTGCAGGAACACGAACACGACGAGCGTGACGAGCAGCAGCGCTTCGAACAGGGTCTTCACCACCTCGTGGATCGAGGCGGTGACGTAAGGCGTCGTGTCGAACGCGATCGACCAGCGGACGCCCTGCGGGAACCCCTTGGCGAGCTCGGTCATCCGGCCCACGACCGCGCGCTTCACCTCCAGGGCGTTCGCCCCCGGACGGAGGAAGACCGGGGTCAACGACGTCGGCGTGCCGTCTAACCGCCCGGCGAGGTCGTAGTTCCGCGCGCCGAGGTGCGCTTCGCCGATGTCCGAGAGGTGGACGAGGGAGCCGTCGGGCCGCCCCCGCACGATGATGCGCTCGAAGTCGCTCGGTTCCTTCAACCGCCCGCTGGTGATCACGGGAATGGTGAGCTCGGTCCCCGGCGGGGAGGGCTCCCGCCCGATGCGGCCCGCGGGATTCGTGGTGTTCTGCTCCTGCACGGCGGCGGCGACGTCCGACACGGTGAGGCCGAGCTGCGCCATCCGGTCGGGGTCGAGGCTCAACAGCATCGAGAACTCGAGCTGGCCGAACGTGCTCGCGTCCCCCACGCCGGGCAGCCGCTTGAGCTCGTCGTCGATATAGATCTTCGCGTAGTTGTTCAGGTACTCCGCGTCGTAACGCGGATCGTCGGAGGTGAGCGCGAGCACGACGAGGAACGCGGTCTGGCGCTTCCGCACGGTGATCCCGTTCCGCACCACCTCCTGCGGCAGCTGTGGCTCGGCGAGGGCGATCTGGTTCTGCACGTCCACCGCCGCGAGGTCCGGGTTGCGCGAGACGTCGAAATAGACCGACAGGTTCATGATCCCGTCGCTCGAGTTCGCGGACTTGAAGTACAGCAGGCCTTCGAGCCCAGACAACTGCTGCTCGATCGGCGCCGCAACGGCATCGGCCACGTCCTGCGCGGTCGCACCCGGATAGACGGCCTGCACCTGGATCTCGGGAGGCGTGAGCGGCGGATAGGTCTCGACCGGCAGCCGGCTCAGGGAGTACAGACCGAGCAATACGATCACGATCGAGATGACGCCCGAGAAGATCGGGCGCCGGATGAATATGTTGCGGATCTGCGGGGCGTCGCTCATGGCCGGCTCCGGATCCTCAGCGGTGCGGCCGGGAGAGCGATCGAGGCGCTATCGCGAGCGACGGTCGCGGCGCTGTCGGCCGCGGGCCGATAGGCCACTGGCGTCGCCGGCTGGCCGGGCGTGACTTTCTGCACGCCCTCCACGACCACGCGGTCGCCCGCCTCGAGCCCCTGCTCGATCAGCCACGATCCGCCGTCCCACGAAGTGGCCACCACGTCCCGCGCTGCGACCGTGCCGCTGTCGCCCACCACGTAGACGAACGGCCCGTTCAGGCCCTGCTGCACGGCGCGCTGCGGGACGAGGATCGCACTCGGCCGCTTGAGGCCGAGCAGTCGCACGCGCACGAATTGCCCGGGGAGCAGCACATGATGGGGGTTGCCGAGCTGCGCGCGCAGCTGCAGCGTGCCGGTCGCCGGTTGGACGGCTAGGTCCGCGAAGTTGAGCTGGCCAGTCGCGGGGAAGAGGCTGCCGTCCGCGAGCGTGACCTGCACGGCGAGCGCATGCGGGCCGGGGGGCAGGAGCAGCCGCCCGTCCGCGATGTCCCTCCCCAAGGCGAGCATGTCTTCGTCGGAAGGGCTGAAGTTCACGTAGATGGGGTCCACCTGCTCGACGGTCGTGAGCAGGTCGGCGGAGCCGGTCACGCGGGCGCCCAGCTCCAGCTGGGCGCGTCCGGCTCGCCCCGAGATCTCGGCGCGAACGAACGTGTCGTCATAGTCCTTTTTGGTTTGATCGGCCGCGGCCTGCGCTTGGTCGAATGCCTGCTGCGCGTCGTCGAAGTCCTTTTGCGCCACTGCGCGCGCAGCGAGCAGCGACTTGAGGCGCGCCAGGTTTCGCTCGGCGTTGGCGAGTCGCGCCTGGGCACTGCGGTAGGCGGCCTCGTAGGTCGTCGGATCGATCCGGAACAGCAGTGTTCCCTTCGCGACGTCCGTGCCTTCGGCGTACGGGCGCGCGAGGATCACCCCGGTGACCTGCGACCGCACTTCCACCGAGCGCGATGCCGCCGCCTGTCCCACGTACTCGTAACGCGCGGCGATGGTTTCGGGGACGACGGTGAGGACCGACACTTCCGGTGGCGGCGGAGCGGCGCCCGCGACGGGTGCACGCCGGCGCGCGGCCACTCCCCCAAGGACGACAAGTGCGACCGCGCCCGCCGCGGTCCAGGTAGCCGGTTTGATCGAACGCTTCATGCGAATACCCGCTGGTGAAGGTGATGAACGACCGAGCCGATAGTGCAGGAATGAACCATGTATCGGCAATGTTCCCGCGACTTCGCGCAGCCAGGCCGGGCTCCCCCGTTTGGGTGGGGCCGCACCACCCGGCTGGCTGATGCTGCTCCCCACGGGTGACATGCGGGCGACTGCGATGCAACGGTTCGGTGGCTGATGGTTCACTAATGAACCAACGCGTCTGCGAGTTCCCGGCGGGCCCGACGCACGGCCTCGGCGAAGGGCGTGGGAACGCGGCTCGGACCAGCTGGGCGCGGTGCGGCGCGACTCGCAGAACTCGCTGCTCCGCCATTGGTTGCGTTGGGCGCCGGTCCCGTTGTCACCGCCCATTGTGACTGCGGACACCGTAGCGAATCCTGTGGGGCCGCATACTGCTCGATGGACGCGCCCATGACCCTACGGGTCCTGCTGCTCGAAGACGTGCCTGCCGACGCCGCGCTGATCGAGCGCCAGCTCACCAAGTCCGGGCTGGGCTTCGTCAGCCAACGGGTCGACACGCGCGGCGCCTTCGAGGAGGCGGTGCGGGTCTTCGCTCCCGACGTCATCCTGTCCGATCATGGACTCCCCGGTTTCGACGGGTCGGCGGCGCTCGCGTTCGTGAAGGAGCATTGCCCCGCGCTTCCGGTCATCTTGGTCACCGGCTCGCTCAGCGAAGAGAGGGCCGTCGCGTTCATGAAAGCGGGCGCCGCGGATTACGTCCTGAAGGATCACCTGGCGCGACTGCCCCAGGCGATCGAGCGGGCCCTGCGGGAGAGCCGTCTCCAGGAGGAGCGGGAACAGGCCGTCGCGGCGCTGCGCGAGTCCGAGGCGCAGTACCGCTCCCTGTTCGAGAACACGCCGTACCCGGTGTGGGTATTCGACCTGGTGACACACCGGGTGCTCGCCGTGAACGGGGCGGCGATCCGACACTACGGGTACTCGCGCGAGGAATTCCTCGCCCTCCAAATCGAAGACCTGCGACCGGCCGAGGACGTTCCCGCCCTCCATCGGCACCTCGCGACGATGCCCACCGGTTTCCACTCCGCCGGCATGTGGCGGCACCGCAAGAAGGACGGCACCATCATCGAGGTCGAGACCGGCGGCCACGGGATACAGTTCAGCGGGCGACCGGCGGAACTGGTCGTGATCCACGACGTCACGGAGCGAAAGCGACTCGAGGAGCAGTTCCGCCAGGCGCAGAAAATGGAAGCGGTAGGCCGTCTCGCGGCCGGGATCGCTCACGACTTCAACAATCTCCTGACCGCGATCCTCGGCACGACCGACTTGATGCTGGAGGACCTCCCCTCGGAGGGCGCCGAGCGTGAGGGGCTGCTCGACATCCGGAGCGCCGCGGAGCGGGCGGCCGTCCTCACGCGGCAGCTCTTGACGTTCAGCCGCCAGCAAGTGGTATCGCCGCAGCTGCTACGGTTGAACGAGCTCGTGTCCGACCTCGGGAAGCTGCTGCGGCGCCTGCTGGGCGAGGACGTGGCGATCCGTACGACGCTGGCACCCGATTGCGGCAGCGTGAAAGCCGACCAGGGACAGCTCGAGCAGGTGATCGTGAACCTCGCGGTGAACGCGCGCGACGCGATGCCGAACGGGGGACGGCTCGCGCTCGAGACGAGGAACGTCGACCTGGACGGTGACTATCCCACCGAGCGGGTGACGATTCCGGCGGGGCGTTACGTCATGCTCGCGGTCACCGACAGCGGCACGGGGATGGACGTCCAGACCAAGGCCAGGATCTTCGAGCCCTTCTTCACGACCAAACCAGTCGGCAAGGGGACGGGACTCGGCCTCGCCACGGTGTACGGGGTCGTGCAGCAAAGCGGCGGATACATCTGGCTGTACAGCGAGCTCGGCCACGGCACGAGCTTCAAGATCTACCTGCCGCGGGTGGACGCGGTGCAGCCGACTCCGGTCGCGGCGGAGACCTTGGCGGCCGCGCGCGACGGTACCGAGACGGTGCTCGTGGCCGAAGACGAAGACGCCGTGCGTCATATCATCACGAAGGCGCTGGAGGCCCGCGGGTACCGCGTGTTGACGGCCCGGGCCGGGGTCGAGGCGCTGGCACTCGCCGGCCGCCACGCCGGGCAGATCGATCTGCTGGTGAGCGACGTAGTGATGCCGGACATGAACGGCCGGGAGCTCTCGAGGCAGCTGACCGAGGCGCGGCCGACCGTCAAGACGCTGTATCTCTCCGGCTACACCGACGACGTCATGCTGCACCGCGGCGTGCTGCAGGAGGGTGTTCCCTTCCTGCAAAAGCCGTTTTCGCTCGACGCGTTGGCATGCAAGGTTCGCGAAGTGATCGAGGCACGCCTCTGACAGAGCTGCCCCTCGTCGCCCGCGCGCGGGGGCACGGTGACCGACCGGCGATCATCGCCGCGGAAGGCACATTCACATATCGCGAGCTGCTCGACGCCTCCGACTCCTTGACACGTGTGACGGTCCTGTCTAGAGTGCGTAACAGAACCCACAAGGCGGGAACCGGTGACGCACCCTTTGGTGTCTAATGGCAATTGCCGCTGGGCGAGTCCCTGAGCGAGCAGGCCCGCTGGGTGGCGCACGCTGGTGCGCCGACGCCCCCGCCGGAGCCGCTCCGGTGGGGGCGTCGGGTTTTTGGTGACATGACCAACGAGGAAGGACGAGGAAGGACGATGAAGCGATATCTGCTGGCGAGCGACTTCGACCAAACCCTGAGCTTCAACGATTCGGGGATCGTACTGAGCGAGCTGCTCGGCATTCCCGGCTTCCAGGAGAAGAGCGCGGGGCTGTCGCGCATCCACCTCGTGCAGCAAGGGGCGGAGTTGGCGTATCTGCTGTTGCACGATCCCGAGTACCGCCAGGTGAGGAGGGAGCACTTGCTCGAGGTGGGGAAGCACATCCGCCTCAAGCAGAACCTGCACCTGCTGCGGCGCCTGCTCGGTGAGCTGGACGGATACGAATTCGCCTTCTACGTGATCTCCGCGGCTCCCCAAGAGGTGATTCAATCGGCGCTGGAAGGCATCGTCCCAGCGGACCACATCCACGGGACGCGGTTCCGCTACCACCCCTCCTCCGGAGAGATCCAGTCGATCGAGCGGGTCACGGCCGGGTACGGCAAGGTCGCCCTGCTCGAGGAGCTGCGGGCACAACTGCCGGTGAGCCATGACCGAGTGATCTACCTCGGTGACGGCAGCTCCGACATCCACGTCATGCTGCACGTCAACCGCCTGAACGGGATGACGATCGCCGTGTCCGAGAACAAGTACCTCGCTCAGATCGCGAAGCGCACCGTCCTCTCCGACGACGCCGTGAGCGTCCTGGTGCCAATCCTGGAGGACATCGTCGGCATGAGCGCGACCGGCATTCACGCCCTGTTCGAGTCCCAGGGGCTCGTGCTCCAGGAGTGGGACAAAGTGCAGACGGATCTGCTGACGATCCGCGAGACGGACGCCGCGCCGCCGCTGGTCGCCTGATCGACGGCTGCGCGAGCGGAACGCCCTAGGCGAGCGACGGACGGCCGAGGGGGTGGGGTCACCGCCTTCACGTTCCGCTCCAACGCTGTCCGCACCTGCTCGGCGCCTTCCGTGAGCCACCTCGGGTCCGCCCGGGTTGGCACTTGGCTCACACACCGCGCGGCGGCGAGCCCGCCACGGTTGCCCTTTCCCGTGGGCGCGTCCAGAATACCTCCACCCGTTCGTCCCTCCACCACCACGGAGTCCCCGTGCGGCGTCGCGAAGCACTCACCAAGCTCACCGGCCGCGAGCGGTACGTCGACGATCTTCCGCTCGAGGGCTTCCTGTGGGGGATGACGGTCCGGAGCCCCGCGCCGCGCGGTCGCATCGCGGCCATCCGGTTCGCCAAGGGTGTGGACTGGTCCCAGTTCGTCGTGGTGGACCACCGCGACATCCCGGGGCCGAACGTCGTGGCCCTGATCGAGCAGGATCAGCCGGTGCTCGCGGCGGACGTCGTGCGGCACGTGCACGAGCCCGTGCTGCTCCTCGCCCACCCGTCGCGCGATGCCGTGCGGCGCGCCGTCCGCTCGGTGGAGATCGTCGTCGCGCCCGAGCCGGCGACTCTCGACTTCCGCGTCTCCCCCGATGTCCTCAAGCACTTGAAGATCGAAAAGGGCGACGTGGCACGGGCGCTCGCGCAGGCCCCGGTCGTCGTGTCGGGAACCTACGAGACCGGCGCGCAGGAGCACGTCTACCTCGAGACCCAGGGGATGATCGCGTATCTCGAAGGTGACGTGCTCGTGGTCAAGGGCTCGATGCAGTGCCCCTATTACGTCGTGAAGGCACTGCAGCATGCGCTCGCGCGCGACGAGAGCAAGGTGCGCGTCATCCAGACGCCCACCGGCGGCGGGTTCGGCGGCAAGGAAGAGTTCCCATCGCATATCGCGCTGCACGCCGCGTTACTCGGGCTCAAGAGCGGCCGGCCGGTGAAGCTGATCTACGATCGCGGTGAAGACATGGCCGCGACGACCAAGCGCCATCCCGCGCTGGTGCGCCATCGCACCGGGCTCACGCGCGACGGGCGGCTCCTCGCCCAGGACATCGAGGTGGTGATCGACGGCGGGGCGTACGTGACGCTGTCGCCGGTGGTGTTGTCGCGCGCCATCATCCACGCGGCCGGGCCGTACGCCTGCGACCACGTGCGGATCGTCGGCCGGGCCGTGTTCACCAACGCGGTGCCGTTCGGCGCGTTTCGCGGGTTCGGCGCGCCCCAGACGCAGTTCGCGGGCGAGCGGCACATGGACGTGATCGCGCAGACACTCGCGCTCGACGCCGTCGAGCTGCGGCGCACCAACCTGCTGCGCGAAGGCCAGACCACCGCCACCGGGCAGGTGATCAGCGACGGCACGGACCGAGTGGCCGTCATGGAGCGGGCGCTCGAGCTCTCGGGCTACCGGGTGAAGCAGCGCGACCACGCCACGTTCAACGCGACCCAGGCGACGCTGCGCCGGGGGATCGGACTCGCCACGTTCTATCACGGCGCGGGGTTCACCGGCGGTGGCGAAGTCGCCCTGAAATCGCGGCTGCGCGTGGCGGGCCTCCCGGACGGCCGGGTGGAGGTGCTGAGCGCCAGCATCGAGATGGGCCAGGGCACCCTGACCGTGTTCACGGAGCTCGCGGCGGCGCGCCTCGGGCTCGCTCCTGAAGACGTGACCATCGCCGAAGCGGACACCGCGCGGGTGCCGAACAGCGGTCCCACCGTGGCGTCGCGCACCACGATGATCGTGGGCGGGTTGGTCGAGCGCGCCGCGGACGACCTGCGCCGGCGTGCAGGGCTCGACGACGCGGCCCAGGGCGACGCGGTGAAGCAAGCGATCCGGCGCTGGCACCGGGACCATGCGGGTGGGACGCTCGTGGGCGAGGCGACCTACGAAAAGCCGCCCGGCATCGAATGGGACGACACCACGTACCGCGGCGACGCCTACGGCGCGTTCGCGTGGGCGGCGTACACGGCCGAGGTCGAGGTCGACTTGCGGACCTGCGCCACGCGCGTGATCGACTTCGTCGCGGTCCAGGAAGTCGGGAACGTGTTGAACCCGACGCTCGCCCGGGGACAGGTGCAGGGCGGCGTGGTGCAAGGCATCGGGTGGGCGCTCATGGAAGAGTGCAAGTGGCGCGACGGGGCGATGGCGAACAACCAGCTCACCAACTACCTGATCCCCACCTCCGACGACGTGCCGTCGATCCGCGTGGCGTTCCTCGAGAACCCGTACGCGCACGGCGCCGGGGGCGCGAAGGGGCTGGGCGAGCTGCCGATCGACGGCCCGGCGCCGGCGATCGTCAACGCGGTGGCCCGGGCGACGGGCGCCGATCCACGGGTGATACCGCTCACGCCGGAGCGCCTGATGGAGATCATGGAGGAACGCGCTGATGTGCGCCGGCCAGCCTGAGGGGGGCGGATGACGACCCTCACGGTGACCTTCACACTGAATGGGAAGCAGGTGTCGGTAAGCGTGGACCCCGTCGACCGTCTGCTCGACACGCTGCGCTATCAGCTGGCGCTCACAGGCACGAAGGAAGGCTGCGGCGAGGGGGAGTGTGGCGCCTGCACGGTGCATCTCGACGGCTTGCCGGTGAACTCGTGCCTGGTGCCCAGCTATCAAGTGCGGGGCCACCGGGTGGATACGATCGAGTCGTTGGACCCACGCGCGCTCGAGCCGTTCGAGCGCTGTGGTGCCACGCAGTGCGGCGCCTGCACGCCAGGCGTGGTGATGACGGCGTGGTGGATCGGCCAGCACGCCGACCTGCTGCGCACGCACACGATCCGCGAGCTGATGGCGGGGAATCTGTGCCGGTGCACGGGCTATGACGGCATCGTGGACAGCGTGGCTGAGGCACTGCGGGAAACAGGAGGCGGGAGGCGGGAGACGTGAACGTCATGCTGCCGGGAAGCGTGCCCGAGGCGCTCGAGCTGCTCGCAAGCGACCGTGCGGCGATCCCGATAGCCGGGGGCACGGACGTGCTGGTGCACTGGCCCATCCGGCTCGAAGCGCACGACCGCACGTACGTGGACCTGTCGCCGCTCGACGCGCTCCGGCCGCTCTCCTGGACCGCGGACGAGCTGGTGCTGGGCGGCCTCACCACCTACTGGGACGTGATCCAGGAGCGCCGCGCGCGGGACGAATTCCCCCTGCTGGCCGCTGCCGCCCGTCAGGTGGGGGCGATTCAGATCCAGGCGCGCGGGACGTGGGCCGGGAACATCGTGAACGCCTCGCCCGCGGCGGACGGCGTCCCGGTGCTGATGGCGTACGACGCGACGGTCGTGCTCGAGTCGCGACGTGGCCGAGAGGAAGTGCCGCTCGACTGCTTCTACTCGGGCTACAAGGAGATGCAGCGGCGCTCCGACCAGCTGGTCGTGGCCATCCGGATCCCGCGCCGCCGCTACTCGTTTCAGGTGTTCGAGAAGGTGGGCGCCCGGCGCGCCCAGGCGATCGCCAAGGTCGGGCTCGCGGTCACCCATTCGGAGGCCGGCTGGCGCGTGGTGGCCGCGAGCGTCGCGCCCACGATCCGGCGCTGTCGGGCGCTCGAGCGGCTGCTCGAGACGGGGTTCGGACCGCAGGGCCCCGACGACCTCTTCCCCGCCATTTCGCAAGACGTCGCCCCCATCGACGACATCCGCTCGACCGCGAGCTACCGCAGGCGCGTAATGGCACGGCTGCTGTTCCACGGCCTGCGCGAACAGTGGGGCCGGCGGGCGTGATCCAGGCACCCCGGACCAAGGGGACGCTGCCACTCGTGGTCTCGCTACCTGAGCGCTGCGCCCGCGCGAATCCATCTCCCCACGAGCGCCCGCTCCTCCGGGGTCATGCCGGTCACGTTGCCGAGCGGCATCGTCTGCGCCTCGACCGCGACGGCGAGGATGCGGGGCGCGGTGGCGCGGATCTGGTCGGGGGTATCGAGTAGCACGCCCAGCGGCGCGACCGGAAGCCCCGCCATGGTCGGGGCGCTCGAGTGGCACGCCGCGCACCGCCGCGCGACGATCACGCGCACTTCCGCGAAGGACACCGCGTCGCCGGCGCCGGCGGACGCCGGACCGGACCGCGGCGCGGTGGCGAGCGCGAGGGTGAGCAGGCCGAGCGCCGCCGCCGGGAGCAGCCAGGCGTTCCGCCGTCCGCGGTTCTTGAGGTTGAACCAGTGCCGCGTCGCCACCCCGATCAGCGACAGCGCGGCAAGGATCGCCCAGCTGTGCGCGTGGCCGTAGGTGGCCGGGTAGTGGCTGCTCACCATTATGAACAGCACCGGGAGCGTGAGGTAGTTGTTGTGCAGCGATCGGAGCGCGGCTTGCGCTCCGCGTCGGGCGTCGGGTGCCCGACCCTGCATCAGCGCTGCGACCATGTCCTGCTGAGACGGGATGATCACCATGAGGACGTTCGCCGCCATGATCGTGCCGATGGCGGCGCCGACGTGGACGTACGCCGCGCGTGCGCTGAGCAGCTGGCTCAGGCCCCACGCCAGGGCCGTCCCGAGCACGAACAGCAGCGCCGCGAGGGCGAGCGACCGGTGACCGAGCGGCGAGCGGCACACCGCGTCGTACACCAGCCAGCTCAGGACCAGCGTCCCGATGCCCGCGGCGATCGCCGCTCGCGGGCCGAGCCGGGATCCGTGGGCATCCACGAGGAACGACGCGGCGCCCAGGTAATAGACGAGCACGAGCAGCGCGAAGCCGGTGAGCCACGTCGCGTACGCCTCCCACTTGAACCAGTGCAACGTGCGGGGGAGGTGCTCCGGGGCAACCGCGTACTTCACCACGCGGTAGAAGCCGCCGCCGTGCACCGACCAGAGCTCGCCCTCGAGGCCGGGCTCCGATCGCTCGGGCGGTGGCGGGGCGAGCCGGCTGTTGAGCCAGTTGAAGTAGAATGACGTACCGATCCACGCGATCCCGGTGATCACGTGGCCCCAGCGCAGCGCCAGGTTCAGCCACTGGCCGAGATAGGCGTCCATGCGGGACGGGCGGAACGCCTCAGCGGCCGCGGTAGGTCGTG
>DATHGL010000347.1:0-9621 GCA_035317625.1 Gemmatimonadales bacterium
CCTGCCTGTCGTCCCCATCCACGATCTCACGCTCAAGGATCACGACCTCGCGGCGGCGACCCACGGGCGGGCGTTCTGGATCCTCGACGACATCACGCCACTCGAGCAGC
Organism: Gemmatimonadales bacterium; assembly: GCA_035317625.1. Classification (GTDB taxonomy): domain Bacteria; phylum Gemmatimonadota; class Gemmatimonadetes; order Gemmatimonadales; family GWC2-71-9; genus AG41. Next base: position 111 of record DATHGL010000347.1, read on the forward strand.
TGACCGACGACATCGCGCGGGGCGGCAACCATCTGTTCACGCCGCGCGACGCCGTGCGCTTCCAGGGGCCCGGCTTCACACCGGAGCGCACCCTGACGGGCGTCGGCACGAACCCACCGAATGGCGCGATCATCTACGCCTATCTCAAGGGCAAACCCGAGGCCGAGGCGACGCTCGAGATCCTCGACGCGCGCGACTCGCTGGTGCGACGCATCTCCAGCAGGCCCAAGGAAGGGCAGGACACGCTCAAGGTCGAGGCGGGGCTCAACCGTTTCGTGTGGGATCTGCGCTACGCCGACGCCCATCGGTTCAAAGGACTGGTGTTCTGGGCCGGCGGCACACGCGGACCACTCGCGCCGCCCGGTGTCTACCGGGTGCGGCTGAGCCTCGGCACCTGGTCCGAGAGGCAGCCGCTCACGGTGGTGAAAGACCCTCGTGTCACGGCGACGCCCGAGGACCTGCGCAAGCAGTTCGAGCTACTGGTGCGCATCCGCGACCGCGTGAGCGCGGCGAACGACGCGGTCCAGGAGATCAGTGAGCTCCAGGACCAGGTCGATGCGGTCGCCAAGCGCGCTCGGGCGCTGCCCGGCAAGGGCGCCGCCCTCGCGCGGCAAGCGGATTCGCTCAAGCACACGCTCGCCGCCGTGCAGGAATCGATCTATCAGGTCCGCAACAAGGCCCCCGAGGATCCCCTCAACTTCCCAATCAGGGTGAACAACAAACTCGCGTCGCTCGGCGGCGTGGTGGGCAGCGCCGACGCCGCGCCCACCGAGCAGTCGTACCAGGTGTTCGACCAGCTCGCAGCCGAGCTGCAGGGTTATCTCGACCGCCTGAAGATCGTGATCGAAACGGATGTCCCGGCGTTCAACCGCGCCGCGAAGGAGCAGGACATCCCCGCCGTGATGCTCAAGTAGGGAGGCGCGACCGGTGGCGCTTACCCGCGACGATATCCGCGACTCGGTCGAGCGCGCCGGCGATGGGCATTGGGACGCCCTGCGTCGCCACCACGAGGATGCCTACCCCAACCCCAAGCCGACGCCCGGTGACGTGTGTAAGGGAGAAGCGGAGCGCTTGAACCAGTTAGGGCTGGGGGACGCGAAGGAGTTCGAGCTACTCGAGACGCGGGTGGAACGCGTGGAGGGGGCGGCCGAGGTGCGCCTCACGCACGTGCTCACGTACAAGCCGCTCGACGTGCGGCTGCTGACGGAGCCGTTCCAGGACTACAAGTAGTGCTTCATCGCAGGTACTCCTCGAGCAGCGTCGCGGCGTCGGTCTTCTCGTCCCGATACTTCACGATCACCGGCGCGTAGAGCGAGATCCCCCACCGCGCGGCCGACGCACCCGGCGCGCCCCGCGCACCCGGCACAACGACCGCGCCGGCCGGAATCTCGAGCGGCCGGTCGCCGTCACGGCGGTACACCTGATCGCGCACGAGGTCGTAGACGGGCGTCGACCCGGTGATGATCGTTCCGGGCGCGAGGACGGCGCGCTCGCGCACGACTGTGCCCTCGTACACGCCGCAGCCGCCGCCCACGAGCGTCTCGTCCTCGATGATCACCGGCAGCGCCCCGACCGGCTCGAGCACGCCCCCGATCTGGGCCGCGGCCGAGAGGTGCACCCGCTTGCCGATCTGGGCGCACGAGCCGACGAGCGCGTGGCTGTCGATCATGGTGCCCTCGTCGACGTAGGCGCCCACATTGACGTACATCGGCGGCATGCAGACCACACCCGGGGCCACGTACGCGCCGTCGCGGATGCTCGATCCCCCGGGAACGATGCGCACCCCGTCTGCGAGCGTGGTGGGCCGCACCGGGTAGGTGTCCTTGTCGAAGAACCGCAGGCTCGGGTGCGCCGACATGTCGGTGAGCACGCCCATGCGGAACCCGACGAGGATCCCCTGCTTGACCCACGCGTTGACGCACCACGCGCCGTCCGGCGCCCGCTCGGCGGCGCGGATCTCACCGCGCGAGAGCGCGGCCCGAAACTCGGCGAACAGCGCGTGCTCGGGCTGGCCGTAGCGCTCCCGCTGCTGGGAAACGAGAGCCTCGACGCGCTCACGCAGCGACATGCGCGGCGCCCGGCAAGAGGCCGAGTGCTCCCAGCACGACGCGCAGGCGGGCTCGGGTCTGCTCCTGCACGGGGACCAGCGGCAGCCGAAACCGCTCTTCCAGGAGTCCCATCAACGCGAGCGCGGCCTTGACCGGCCCGGGGCTCGACTCGATGAAGTTCGCTTCCATCAGCGGGAGCAGGCGGTAGTGCAGCTCGCGGGCGGAGTCCCAGTCGCTGGAGAGGGCGCTCTCGGTGAGCCTCACCATCAGATCGGGCGCTTCGTTCGACACCACGGAGATGATTCCGTCGGCGCCAAGGGCGATCAGGGGGAGGGTCAAGGCGTCGTCGCCCGAGAGCACGCGGAACCCCGGCGGTCGGTCACGCAGGATGGCCATGATCTGGGCGAGGTCGCCCGAGGCTTCCTTCACCGCGACGACGTTGTCCATCTCGCGCGCCAGGGTGAGGGCTGTCGCGGCGGCGATGTTCGACGCCGTGCGGCCAGGAACGTTGTACAGGACCACCGGAACGCCCGCCATGGCTTCGGCGACCGCCCGGAAGTGCGCCTGGAGTCCCGCCTGCGTGGGTTTGTTGTAGTACGGGGACACGACGAGGACCGCGTCGGCCCCGGCGGCGCGAGCTGCGCGAGCCCGCTCGATGGTGGCGGCCGTGGCGTTGCTCCCCACGCCGGCGAGGACCCGGGCGCGGCCGCGTGCCGTCTCCACGGTCAGTGCGATGACGCGCTCGTGTTCGGTGGGTGTGAGGGTTGCGGCTTCGCCCGTGGTTCCGCACGGGACGAGCAGTCGCATCCCGGCCGAGATTTGCCGCTCGACCAGCGCGCGAAACCGCGCCTCGTGCACTTCACCGGCGGCATTGAACGGGGTGACAAGGGCGGTGCCGCAACCGCGCAGCCACTCCAGTGGGTCGGTCATGGGACCTTCCTTTCCTTCTCCGGCTCGAGCGCAAGGATCTCGTCCAGCACGTCGGCGAGGGCATACATACCCCGCCGCCCCACGATCCAGCGCGCCGCGAGCAGCGCGCCCGCGGCGAACCCCGCGCGGGACCGGGCGGTGTGAACCAGCAGGATCTGGTCGGCGGCGGAGTCGAACCCGACGCGGTGCGTCCCCGGGATGTGACCCGCGCGGGTGCTCGCAATCGGCACCCTCGTCCCCGCCTCCTCCCGCCCGAGTCCGCGGGACAGGATGGCCCCGAGCGCCAGCGCGGTGCCTGACGGCGCGTCGCGCTTGCGAGCGTGATGGGCCTCCTCGATGAACGGATCGTACCCGGTCACGCCGCGGAACAGCTGCGCGGCGTCCGCGACGAGCCGGTAGAATAGGTTCACCCCGATCGAGAAATTGGCTCCGTAGACCAGCGCCCCGCCGCGCGCCTCTACGACCTTCCGGACTCCGGCCTCGTCGCGCTGCCAGCCGGTGGTGCCTTCCACCAAGGGGACCCCGGCGGCGGCGGCGGCTTCCACGTGGGCCGGCACGGCACCGGGAGCGGAGAAGTCGATCGCCACGGTGTGGCCGGGGAGCAGCCGCGCAGCGTCGCCGGCGTTGGCAGACGTGAAAATGGCGCCGATCTCGTGGCCCGCCGCGCGGGCGCTCTCCTCAAGCACCCGTCCCATCGCCCCATGGCCCAACAAGGCGATCTTCACGCCTCGACCTTCCGCACGGCGAGCGCGTGCACCAGGCGCACGTACGCGTCGACTCCCGCGGCGAGTTCGGCTTCGGAGATCCGCTCGCGTGCGCTGTGCGCGTCCAGGATCGAACCCGGCCCGAGCAAGAGCGGTGTACCCCAGTTCGTGAGGTGCGGGATATCGGTGGTGAAGCGTACGACGCAGGTCTCGAACCCGGGGACCGTCGTGAGCCGCAGTGGAGGCACCGCCGTCAGGTAGTCGATCCGAGCCCGGTCCCGCACCGCCCGCTCGAGCAGCGCCTGCACCGGTGGAGCCTCGGTCACGAGCCGGATTTGCAGGTCCGCCCGGGCGTCTGCGGCGACGACGTTCGGCCGCGTTCCGCCGGCGATGACGCCGATGTTGACCGTCGTCTCCCCGAACATCGGATCGGTCGGCCAGGTGGCGCGACGCACGTCCACCAGCACGTCCAGCAGCGCATCGATCGCCGAGCGCCCCTGCTCGGGATAGGCCGAGTGAGCGGGGACGCCGGCGGCGCACAGCGTGAGGCGCAGCGATCCCTTGGAGCCGGCGGCGAGGCGGTTGTCGGTCGGCTCGCCGTCGATGAGCCAACGACAGTGTCGCGCCAGCGAGTGTGCATTAGCCGCCCGCGCGCCGACACTTGCCATTTCCTCATCCACGACGAACAGCAGCCCGATCGCGTGCACGCCCTCGGCGCGGAGCCGTTCGGCGGCGGCGATCTGCGCCGCCATGATCCCCTTCGCGTCGCAGGCGCCGCGCCCGTATAGGATGCCGTCCGCGATGCGGGCGGGGATGTACGGCGGGACGGTGTCGAGGTGGGTGGACAGCACGATCCGCGGCGGCTGATCGGTCGTCGCAAGCACGTTGGGCCGCCCCGGCGCGGCATCGAACAGTTCCACGTGGTAGCCCATGTCGGTGAGGTAGGATGCCACGAACCGCGCCACGTGAGCCTCTTCGCCCGACACCGATGGGACGTCCACCAGGTCACACGCGAGCGAGACGGGATCGATCACGGCGCCCCCGTGGCGGCAGCCGCGTCCACGTCCGCGGGCTCTCGCTCGAAGAGCGCCTCGTGCAGCCGGTGCACCGTCTCGCGCACCCGGGCTTCGTCCACGACGAACGTGAGGTTGACGCGGGACGCGCCCTGTGAAATGAGCGACACGTTGATGTCCGAGATGGTCGCGAACACGCGCGCCGCGATCCCCGGCGTGGTGCGCAGGCCTTCGCCGACCACGCAGACGATCGCCCGGCCCGACTCGACGGCCACGGTCCCCAAGGGCTGAAGCTCGGCGACAATGGCGGGCAGGGACCGCGCATCATCCACGGTGAGCGACACGCTCACCTCCGACGTCGTCACCACATCCACCACCGTCTGGTGACGCTCGAACACGTCGAACAGCCCGCGCAAGAAGCCGTAGGCGCCGAGCATGCGGGTCGAGCTGATCTGCAACACCGTGATCCCGGACTTGTGCGCGATGGCCTTCACGGCCCCGGCGCGCACTTCCCCTCGAGCCGTCACGACGGTCCCCGGGTCGTTGGGCGCGCGCGAGTTGCAGATCCGCACGGGAATGCCGCGGTCCATTGCCGGCTGGATCGTCTTGGGGTGCAGGACCTTGGCGCCGAAATAGGCGAGCTCGGCGGCCTCGGCGTAGGAGAGACTCGGGATCGTCCGCGCGCCCGGTACGACGCGCGGGTCGGCGGTCAGCACTCCGCTGACGTCGGTCCAGATCTGGATTTCCGCTGCCCCGAGGGCCGCGCCCACCAAAGCCGCGCTGTAGTCGGAGCCGCCGCGGCCCAGCGTCGTCGTCACTCCTTCGGGGGTCGCCCCGATGTAGCCGCCCAGCACCGGGACCAGACGACGGTCGAGCAGTGGGGCGAGCGCGGTGCGCGTCCGCTGCTCCGTGTCAGGGAGCAAGGGAGTCGCCCGGCCATGGGTCTCGTCGGTGATGAGACAGTGGCGCGCATCCACGTAGCGCGCCGGCACGTCTGCGGCCAGGAGCACGGCAGTCAGGAGGGCGGCGGAGAGGCGCTCGCCGTACGAGGCGATCTCATCGCGCAGCGCTGGCCGGCGCTCCGGGTCTCGGGCGACCCGTTCCAGCAGGCCCGCGATCTCCCCCCCCGCGTGCCCGATCACGGTCCGGATCCCCTGGGCGCCTTCCGGACCGGCCAATCGCCCAGCGATCTCGGCGTGCCGCTCGAGCAGGGCATCGAGCTGCGGCCGCATCCGCTCCGCGTCACCGCTCGCCGCGGCGTCGGCGGCAGCGAGCAGGGTATCGGTCACTCCGGCGAGCGCCGACACGACAACGATGGGCCCGGTGCTACGATGCGCGCGGCTGACCAGCCCGGCGACCCGCTGCAATGCCTCGGCGTCCGCGACCGAGGTGCCGCCGAACTTGAGGACTGTCGACTCACTCACACACCCACCTCTGGAGAACCCTCTTCCGCGTGGCGCAAACCCCGCGCCGCGCTCTACGGTTGACCCAATCGATTGTGGGGAAGCTGTCTGCCGAACGACTATCGCGGCGAGGTACACACCCGCTTTCGGCCGGCCACGAGAGGGCGGCCGCCGTGCAGGCGCGGGTGAGAGATTCGGGAGGGCAGGCTCACGTTGCGGTCCATGCTCGAAGGCGAAAGCTGCCGGCGGGCCGCCGGCGGTGTCAAGCGGAGCGTAACGGTGCGGTACGGAGGCTGACGCACGCGTACCGGTGTATGTGAAAACGTGCAAGATGTGCACGATTCTTGCGACATCAATGCACACTACCCGATTGGGTAGTAGCGGGATGTAATGATAACTGTGCAGATTTTGCATAAATCATATAGCACTCGTGCATCGTGTGAACCGTCACTGGGAGATCGTATGAGACGCTCGGTCGGTATTGGCTTGCTGATGACTCTGGCGTGGCCGCTCGTTCTGACCGGGCAGGGAGTGCCCGCGGCGGACTCGCTCGCCAAGGCCGCAAGCGCGGCCACCGCGGCGAACACGGTGGCGATCAATTTCGTGTGGACGTTGGTGGCCGGGTTCCTCGTGATGTTCATGCAGGCCGGTTTCGCCTTGGTCGAGACCGGGTTCACCCGCGCGAAGAACGCCGCCCACACCATGACGATGAACTTCATGGTGTACGGCATCGCGATGCTGGCGTACTGGGCGGTGGGCTTCGCGCTCCAGGCGGGCGGCGTCGGTGCGCTCGGCACGCTCGGCGGCTACGACAAGCTGTCGCACGAGGTCTCGCTCACGATTGCAGGTAAGGACTGGGGGCTGTTCGGCGGGACCGGGTTTTTCCTCACGGGCGTCGCGTACGCTGCTCCGGTCTTCGCCTACTTCCTGTTTCAGATGGTGTTCATGGACACCGCTGCCACGATTCCGACCGGCGCGCTCGCCGAGCGCTGGAAGTTCTCGGCGTTCGTGGTGTTCAGCCTGTTCGTCGGAGCGTTCATCTATCCGATCTACGCCAACTGGACGTGGGGTGGCGGCTGGCTCGCGATGCTCGGCAAGAACCTTGGCTTGGGGCACGGGCACGTGGATTTCGCGGGATCCTCCGTCGTGCACATGACGGGCGGCGTGATGGCGTTCGTCACGGCGGCGCTGTTGGGCCCGCGGCGCGGGAAATACAACGCCGACGGCAGCGTCAACGCGATCCCCGGTCACAACGTCCCCATGGCGCTGGTCGGAACGTTCATCCTCGCGTTCGGCTGGTTCGGCTTCAACGCCGGCTCGACGCTGGCGGGTTCAGACCTGCGCATCGGGGTCATCGCGACGAATACGATGCTGGCTGGGGCGGCGGGAAGCATCACGGCGATGCTGTACATGTGGTTCAAGTACGACAAGCCCGATCCCTCGATGATGGCGAACGGGGCGCTTGCCGGTCTTGTGGCGATCACGGCACCGTGTGCCTTCGTGACCGCGCCGTCGGCGGTGCTGATCGGCGGCGTGGCCGGAGTGCTGGTGTGTGTCGCGGTGTTCTTCATCGACGGCAAGCTGCGCATCGATGACCCCGTAGGCGCGATCTCGGTCCACGGGGTCAACGGGCTGTGGGGCATCCTGTCGCTGGGACTGTTGGCCGACGGCACGTATGGGGACGGGTGGAACGGCGTGAACGGAGCGGTGCGGGGGTTGTTCTACGGCGATGCGAGTCAGTTCGCGGCCCAGCTGATCGGCGGCGTCGCCAACGTGGTGGGCGTGGGCGTCATGGCGTTCGCCGCCTACAAGGTCACCGCGTTCGTCGTCGGCGGCCACCGCGTGTCGGCCGCGGTGGAGGAGTTGGGACTCGACCTGCCGGAGATGGGCGCGCTGGCGTACCCCGACGCGCGGGACGTCGGCTCGGCGGTCATCGTCACCGAGGCGGCCTCCCGGGGAGGGATCGGGCAGCTCGAGCCCGAGCCCGAGGCGGCCTGATGAAACTCATCACTGCGGACGCGGTACAACGCCAAGCCTTGAAGGAGGCCACCGTATGAGAATGCAAGCAAGCCGTCTCGTGGGAGCCGCGCTCGTGGGCATTGGGCTCATCGCGCCGGGGATGCGCGCCCAGAGCGGCGCGCCTGCCCCCGCCGACACGGCGGCCAAGCAGCCGGATCCACCACCGCCTCCGGTGAACCATCTGGAGACCGCGCTCGCGGGCTTCAAGCTTACGGGGTTTGCGGCGGGGTCGTACTCCTATTCGGGCCACAGCGCCGGCGGGACCGGCATCGTCGGGCGGCTGTACGACCGCCTGCAGAACCGCTTCATGCTCAACGCCCTGGCGGTCGTGCTCGACAAGCCATACGACCCCGCGACATTCAGCGCGGGATTTCACACCGAAGTGCTGGTGGGACAGGACGCGACGGTTATCCAGTCGGACGGAGGGGCGTTCAACCTTGGCCCACAAGGCGACATCCCGCACCTCTACGTCACCTTGAACGTGCCGACGGCGAGCGGGAACGGGCTGCAGTTCAAGGTGGGGCGCATTCCCACCCTCCTCGGCCTTGAACTGATCGAGACCTACGCGAACCCCAACTGGTCGGAGGGGAACCAGTTCATCTACGTGGAGAACTTCACCGCCACGGGGCTGAGCGTGGAAACGAAGTTCAACAATTACGTGGATCTGCAGCTCCGCGTGATCAACGGGTGGGACCAGGTGTCGGACAACAACAGCCACAAGTCGCTGATGGGGCGCGTCGGGCTCTATCCCAACGCGTTGACGTCGCTCGGCATCGTGGGATACTGGGGCGCGGAAGAGCCCGGGAACAACAGCGCCAATCGATACGGCTTCGAAGGATTGCTCTGGCGCAAGCTGGGCAAGGCGGCCGTCTGGGTTCAGGGCGATTACGGCACGGAGCAGGCGAACGCGGCGCTGCCCGATCCGACGCAGGACGCGAAATGGTGGGCCCTCGGCGGCTGGGTCACGTACGACTTCAACCCCACCGTCGGTCTGGCGCTGCGCGGCGACTACGTCAACGACGAGAACGGAGCCCGCTCGAACGGTGCCATGGGCTTCCCCGCGAACACCGGGCAGAAGTTCGGCAGCGGCACGGCGACGCTGAACCTCAAGGCGTGGCCGAGCGCGGTGGTCCGGCCCGAGCTCCGGTACGACCGGTCCACGCTGGCGGCATTCAGCGGGAAGAAGGACCAGATCACCGTCGCCCTTGCCGTCGCGTACCTCTACTGAGGCAGGGGGAGGAGGGGGGCTGGCTGGGATCCAGCCGCGACGGTCTCGAGCGTCTGGTTGCGGAAGAAGCGGTACAGCAGCCAGATGTCGAGCACGCCCACCGCGGCCAGGACGGAAAACGCGGCGTCGGTTTCGATGAGGTGGAGCTGTCGCAGCAGTGTCGAAC
>DATHGL010000348.1:0-2958 GCA_035317625.1 Gemmatimonadales bacterium
GGACGCCGCGCAGGTCGAGGCCAGGCTCGGCGCCGCGCGCGAGCGCGCCGCCCGCGGCGCGACGGAGGCCGAGGCCGCGCGCGGCGAGGCCGCGACGCTTGCCGACGAGATGAGCGCCCTGGAGCGCGAGACGACGACGCTTGCGGCGCAGCGCGCGCAATGGGAGGACACCCTCAAGGAGCGTCGCCTGGCGCTCGGCGCCCTCGAGGCCGCCGCCCGCGAGGCCGACACGCAGGTGCAGGAGGCGGACGTGCGCCTGGCCCAGGCGGAGGCGGTCCTCGAGGAGATCCGTCAGGCCCTGGACGTGCGCGGCGCCGAGGAGCACAAGCTGGAGCTCGAGCGGACGGCGATTCAGGGGCAACGAGGCGGGTTGGTTGCGCGGGTCGAGGCCGAGTGGCGCAAACCGCTCGACCGGTTGCTCGCCGAGGCACCCGAAGTCGCGGGCGATCTCGAGTGGCTGCGCCAGGAGGACGAGCGGCTGCGGAGCGCGATCGACGCGGTGGGGCCCGTGAACGCCCTCGCCCTGGACGAGCACGCCGAGGAGACGAAGCGCCTCGACTTCCTGATGACCCAGCGGGACGACCTCGTGACCGCGCGCCATTCCCTGCAGCAGGCCGCGCGCGAGATCGACCAGACCGCGAAGACGATGTTCCTCGAATCGTTCGGCAAGGTGCGCGAGAACTTCCGCTCGGTGTTCCAGACGCTGTTCGGCGGCGGCGAATGCGACGTGCGGCTCGCCAACGAAGACGAGCCCCTCGAGAGCGACATCGACATCCACGCCGCGCCGCGCGGCAAGCGCACGCAGCGGATCCACCTGCTGTCGTCAGGGGAGCGCACGCTCGTCGCGGTGTCGCTCTTGTTCGCGATCTTCCTCACCAAGCCGAGCCCCTTCTGTCTGCTCGACGAGGTGGACGCGCCGCTCGACGACGCCAACGTGGGCCGCTACGTGCGGCTGCTCGCCGAGTTCAAGGATCTCACGCAGTTCATCGTCATCACGCACAATCCGCGCACGATGCAGGCGGCGGACGCCGTGTACGGCGTCACCATGCAGGAGCCCGGCGTTTCGACCATCGTCGGCGTGCGGCTCGGGCAGATGGAACCCGCCTGAGTGGACCTGGTCACCGTCGGTACCGGGACTGTCGCGCCGTCGGCCACCAGGACGTCGGCGTGCCACTGGGTGGGTCGCGGGACCCTCAAGATCCTGCTCGATTGTGGCGCGGGTGCGCTGCACCGCCTCGCGCAATTCGGCCTGCCGTGGCATCAGGTCACCCACGTGGTCCTCTCGCACTTCCACCCGGACCACTGGGGCGAGCTCCCGATGCTGGTGTACGCCCTCAAGTACACGACCGTGCCACCCCGCCGCGAGCCCCTGGTGATCCTGGGCCCACGCGGCGTCGTGCGGCTCGTGAAGCAGCTCGCCGAGGGGTATGGCCCGTGGCTGCTCGACCCGGGATTCCCCATCGGGATCCTCGACGTGCAGAACGGCGAGCCATTCCCGCTCGACGCGGACATGAGCCTCGAGACGTTTCCGGTGCCCCACACGTCCGAGAGCGTGGCGCTGTCGCTGACGGCCCCCGAGGGCCGGCTGGTCTACACGGGTGACACCGGACCCTCGAGCGAGCTGGCCCGCTGGGCCAGCGGTGCCGACCTGCTGCTCGCGGAGTGCTCGCTCCCCAAGGAGATGGCCATGGACACCCATCTCACCCCGGAGCAGGCGGGCGAGCTGGCCCGGGACTCCAATGCCCGGCAGCTCGTCTTGACGCACTTCTATCCGCCGGTTGAGACTTCGGACCCGGCGCGGGCGGCCGGGGCACGGTTCACCGGCCCGATCACGGCAGCCCGCGACGGGGACCGGTTCACCATCGGAGGCAAGTAGCAGTGCTGATCGTGATGCGCCACGGCGCGACGGAAGAGGAAGTCCGGCGCGTCATCGCGGTGATCGAGGAAATGGGCTACAAAGCCCAGCCCATGCCGGGCGCGCAGCGCACCGCCGTGGGCCTGGTGGGCAACGACGGTCGGGTTGACGCGTCCCGGCTCGAAGGCCTGCCCGGCGTCCAGGACGTCATCCACGTCTCCAAGCCATACAAGCAGGTGAGCCGCGAATGGAAAGCCGAGAATACCGTCGTGCGCCTCCCGGGCGGTGTCGTCGTAGGCGCCGCCGAGGTCGTGACGATCGCGGGACCCTGCTCCGTCGAGAACGAGCGGCAGATCATCGACGCGGCGCGACAGGTGAAGGAGGCGGGCGCCGTGATCCTGCGCGGCGGCGCGTGGAAGCCGCGCACGTCGCCCTACGCGTTTCAAGGCCTGGGCCGGCCGGGGCTCAAGCTGCTGGCCAAGGCGCGGGAGGAAACGGGGCTCCTGATCTGCACGGAGGCGATGGACCCCGAGGGCGTCGCACAGGTCGCGGAAGTCGCGGACATCATCCAGATCGGCGCCCGCAACATGCAGAACTCGTCGCTCCTCAGGGCCGCGGGCCGGGCGAAGAAGGCCGTGCTCTTGAAGCGCGGCATGTCGGCGACCATCGAGGAGTTGCTCCTGTCGGCCGAATACGTGTTGGCGGAAGGCAACCACGACGTCATCCTGTGCGAGCGCGGCATTCGCGGGTTCGACCCGGCGACACGCAACGTCTTCGACCTCACCGCCATTCCCGTGGTGCACAAGCTGTCGCACCTCCCGATCATCGCGGACCCGTCCCACGGCACGGGCCTGCGCGACAAGGTCATCCCGATGGCGCGGGCCGCGGTCGCCGCAGGCGCGGACGGGCTCATGATCGAAGTGCACCCGAACCCCGAGCAGGCCCTGTCGGACGGAGCGCAGACGCTCTTCCCCGACCAGTTCACGCAGCTGATGCGCGAGATCCGAGCCATCGCGGAAGTGATCGGGCGGCGGGTGGCGGAACCGGCCGGGGTGGGAGCGTGAGACAACGCGGAACGCGGGACTGACGGGCGTGCGTCTGAG
>DATHGL010000349.1:0-3289 GCA_035317625.1 Gemmatimonadales bacterium
GGCGCTCGCCTCGCAGCAGCGTGCCAAGCAGGCTTGGGACGCGTGCGTCTTCCAGGACGAGGTGGTGCCCGTTCCGGTCAAGGGGAAAAAAGGCGACACGATCGAGTATCGCGCCGACGAGCACATGCGGCCCAACACGACGCTCGAGGTGTTGCTCTCGCTCAAGCCGTACTTCAAGAAGGACGGGTTCGTGACGGCCGGAAACGCCTCTGGGATCGTGGACGGCGCGGCCGCGACCGTGATCGCGGGCGCCGATTATGCCAGGGCGCACGGTCTGAAGCCGCTCGGCCGGCTCGTGGCGTGGGCGGTGATCGGGGTCGAGCCCAAGTACATGGGGATCGGTCCGGCTCCCGCCGCCCGCAAGGCACTCCAGAAAGCCGGGATGAAGCTCGACCAGATGGACCTGGTCGAGGTGAACGAGGCGTTCGCGCCGCAGTACTTGGCGGTCGAGAAAGAGCTGGGCCTCGACCGTGCGAAGACCAACGTGCACGGCGGTGCCATCGCGATCGGCCACCCGCTCGCGGCGACCGGCACCCGCGTCACGATCCACCTGCTCCACGCGCTGCGTCGCGCCAAGCAGCGCTTCGGGCTCGGCTCCGCCTGCATCGGCGGCGGGCAGGGCGCCGCGGTGATCGTCGAAGCCTTCCCGGCCTGAAGAGGAGTCGCGATGGACATCGTCGTCACAGCCGTTCTCGGCACCCTGGCGCTGTATCTCTTCGGCGGCCTCAAGGTGCTCCGGGAATACGAGCGCGCGGTGTACTTCTTCCTGGGCCGCTCGTGGGGCGCGAAGGGGCCCGGCCTGATCTACGTGCCGCCGCTCTTCGCCAAGACGCAAACCGTTTCGCTCCGAGTGGTGGCGCTGGACATTCCGCCGCAGGATGTCATCACCCGCGACAACATCTCGATCAAGGTGAACGCCGTCCTGTACATGCGCGTGAAGGAGCCGGTGAAGGCGGTGATCGGCGTCGAGAACTACCTCTATGCGACCAGCCAACTCGCGCAGACGACGCTCCGTTCGGTGCTGGGCGAGACGGAGCTCGACGAGCTGCTCATGAACCGCGAGAAGATCAACAATATCCTGAAGAACATCATCGACAAGCGCGCCGAAGATTGGGGCATCGAGGTCTCGGCGGTGGAGGTGAAGGACGTGGACCTGCCACCCGAGATGAAGCGAGCGATTGCGCGGCAGGCCGAGGCGGAGCGCGAGCGCCGGGCCAAGATCATCAACGCGGAGGGGGAGTTGCAGGCCTCGGAGAAGCTCGCCCAGGCCGCGCACATCATCGGCGCCGAGCCCGCAGCCATCCAGCTCCGCTTCCTCCAGACCGTGACCGAAATCGCGTCCGAGAACAACTCGACCACCATCTTTCCGCTGCCGCTCGAGCTGTTCCGCGGATTCCTCGAAGGGGTGAGCAAACGAGCCGCGACGGCGGCGCTACCCGAGAAGACGTCGGGCGAGACGCTGCCGGCCGCGCCGAGAAAGACGCAGGCAGGGGCGTAGCCATGGCGGGCGAGCTCATCCGCCGCGAGGCGCTCGACCGCATCATCCAGCGCGCGGCGGAGCTGCAGGCCGGGGAGCGCGACATCGGGGAGGGGCTGACCGAGGCGGATCTGCTCGCGCTCGGCCAGGACGTGGGAATTCCAACGCGCTACCTGCGGCAGGCACTCCTCGAGGAGCGGACCCGCCCTCTGCTCGACCAGCGCCGCGGCCCGCTCGGCTGGCTCGTGGGTCCCGGGCGCCTCTCCGCCCAACGCGTCGTGACGGGTGAGCACGATGCCGTCGAGCGCGCGCTCGGCTCGTGGATGCAGGAGGAGGAGCTCCTCCAGGTAAAGCGACGCTACACCGACCACACGACCTGGGAGCCGAAGGTCGGCGCCTTCGCGTCGATCCAGCGGGCGCTCGGCTCCGGAGGCCGCCGCTTCGCCCTCGCGCGAGCGGCGGAAGTGGCCGGCCACGTCACTCCGCTCGAGAGCGGCTTCTGCCACGTCCAACTGTTCGCGGATGTGCGCAACATCCGCCGGCAGCGGCTCGGCGGCGCGGCCGTATTGCTCGGCATGGGCGCCGCCGCGACCGGCGCCTTCGTGACCATGGGGGTGCTCGCCCCATTCCCGTTCTTGCCCCTCCTGGCGCTCGGGCCCGCGGCCGTGGCGGTCTTGCGCAGCCACCGTCTGCAACACGAGCAGATCCAAATCGGGTTGGATCAGGTGCTGGACCGGCTCGAACGCGGCGAGATCAAGCCAGAGCACACCTTGCCGGGTCTGAAGACGAGCCCGTTCGTGCGGATCGCCGACGAGATTCGGAAGACGTTCGAAATCATCTGAGCGAGACATGACCGACATCAAGCGGGTTGGGGTACTGGGCTGCGGGCTCATGGGAAGCGGCATCGCCCAGGTCGCCGCCACGGCCGGATACGACACGACCGTGCGCGACGTGTCGCAGCAGGTCTGGGACAAGGCGCGCCCCGCAATCGAGAAGTCGCTCGCCAAGTTCGTGGAGAAGGGGAAGCTTCCCGCCGCCGACCGCGATGCCGCGCTCAAACGGTTGCGGTTCACGACCACCACCGCCGATCTCACGCAGTGCGACGTCGTCGTCGAGGCGGTGACGGAAGATCTGGACGTCAAGAACGCTCTGTGGAGGGAGCTGGACGGCCTCTGCGGTCCGGCCACCATCTTCGCGTCGAATACCTCGAGCCTCACCATCGCGGCGATGGCGGCGGCCACGAAGCGAGGCGACCGCTTCGTCGGCCTGCACTTCTTCAACCCCGTGCCGCTCATGCCGCTCGTCGAGGTCGTCCGGACGGTGACCACCTCGCAAGCGACGTTCCAGCGCGCCTTCGCGTTCGCCGGCTCGCTCGGCAAGGAGCCCGTGGCGGCGAAGGACACGTCCGGGTTCATCGTCAACCTGCTGCTCGTGCCCTACCTGCTCGACGCCATCCGGGCGGTGGAGCGCGGCGTTGGCAGCGTGCCCGACATCGACAAGGCGATGCAGCTCGGCTGCGGCTATCCGATGGGGCCGTTCACGCTGCTCGACTTCGTCGGCCTCGACACGACCTATTACATCACCCACGTGATGCACGAGGAGTATCAGGAGAAGCGTTTCGCCTCGCCGCCGCTGCTCCGCAAGATGGTCCTCGCCGGCCGCTTCGGCTGCAAGAGTGGGGCTGGGTTTTACGATTATTCCGGCGAGAAGCCGGTGGCGTTTGATAGGTCTTGAGCTTTTGAAGTTTATCCCGCGCCGAAGGCGCGGGATCATGTGTGACACCGCGCATGAATGGGATTTTTGCGCGGTGGC
>DATHGL010000350.1:0-5903 GCA_035317625.1 Gemmatimonadales bacterium
ATTTGGTGTCTGATCGAGCTCAAGAAGAGCGTCTACCGGCTGCCCGACGACGACCCCGAGCTCGTGCCCTGGCATCACCGCCTGGACGAGCTTGCCGCGGATGCGGAGCCCGTAGACCTGTTGCTGGCGGAGATCGAGGCCATGGGGCCGGACGGCCAGATCCGGGACCCGCGCCAGATCGAGCTGTTCGGCACCCTCCTCACGGAGCTGCAGGGAATGAAGGCACGGTCGGGACCGGGGGAGATCCATCGGGTCAGCATGCTCAACGGCGCGACCTACGTGGGGACCTGGGAGGAGATCGTGCGGCAGATGAAGGACGACGCGACGGAATGGACGCGCGGTTCGCTCGAGCAATACATGGCCGCGGTCGCGCACCGGGGACGCAAGGAGACCGGCGTCGCGATTCCCGCCACCGACCCGGAGAGCTTCATCCGCGGCAGCGCCGGCGCGGGGCTACTGAGAATCCTGCACTAGCGGACGGACGGCCCGGCCGTCCGTGCTTAGGTGCTGCTATGCTTCAATTTCACCGCGATCGACAGCGGTCCGTCCCCCAGCGCCACGAGCGTGATGGCCCCGGCGAACAGCAGGCCCTCGAGCTCGATGTTGCCGCCATGCGGCAGCTTCACGGCGAGAATCGCCACGATCATCTCCACGGCCATGCACAACGCCCAGAACCGGGTGAAGATGCCCAGCACGACGCACGCCGCGCCGATGGTCTCCACCGCGATCAGGATGATCGCGAAGACAACGGCGAACGGGAAGCCGATGTCGTGAAGGAACGCGGTGGTGGCGGGGATGCCGTGGTGGAACTTTGTCACACCGTGCACTAGGAACACGCCGCCCACCGCGAGGCGCATGAAGAAAGCCGCGTAGGGGGTGAGTGCGTTCATGAGCCCTCCGGGTGGATGGCCTGCGTGACGGGACCGCGGCGGCGCGTGTCCGTCCGCACTTCGCGCGCGCCGAACCGTTTGATGATCACCTCGAGACCACGCCGCGGGAGCGCTCCGCTCCCCCCCGCCAGGTCGGCGAAGCACAGCCCCACTTCCGGGAGTCCGTGCAGGGCGACGTGTCCCCCGTGACACACCAGGACCGCCGATACGCCCCGCGGCCCGAGCTTCACGATCGGGGGGTTCGCCGGACCCAGCCCCGCGGCGTTGGCCGCAGCGAGCAGCAGCCCGGCGAGTCCCTGGGCGTCGGTCAGGCGCGGCTCCGGGATTCCTCCCAGATCGGCGAAGACGTGCTCGAACGTCACCCCGAGCAAGCGCCTGAGTACGTCTTCAGCGGTGCCACGAACGTGCCGCGGACCAGTTCCGCGCCGAGCGGGTCGTCATACAGGTCGGTGCGCTGCGCCCGGAACAGGTAGCGGCCGCTGATGATCGCGCCACCGGGGACCGGCACGTACTGCGTGATGCTCAGCTCTCCGGCGACGGAATCGGTGGACGTCCCGTGCGAGAACATCCGAATTGCGGACGTCGGGAAGAAGCTGTACCACAGCGCCCAGCGGTGTTTCGGCTGGCAGATCGCGCTCAGCTGGCTGATCTGTGTCGTCGCTTCCTGTGGACTGATGGAGTCGATCTCGAACGTCCCCGCCGCCAGCACCGAATCGGGCAGCGTGATGGTGAGGTGTTCGTTGACCGAGGCGGTCGGGGTCGAGTCCACCAGGCGGAACGCGAGCTTGCCGTTCAGCCGCGTGTAGTTGAGCGCCAGGGCCCCGCCGCCCCGGTGGCGGATCGCCGTGCCGAACGCAGTCATGAAGAAACGCCCGGCCCCGCTCGTGTCGGCGAGACTCAGGACCACGACGGCACCGCTGTCGACCACGCTGTTGGTGCCGTCGGTGAGACGCGCGACGTAGCGGACCGGGCCGCCGCTGGCGAGCGCGGTGACGAGGCCGGTGGCGGCGTCTATGGTGTACACGCCCGGCATGGGCGACGCGTCGAACTGGCGCGTGGTCGCCCCCGGCGTCTGCTGCGTGATCGCGAACGGCACGGTGAACGTGTCATTCGGCATGAGGAAGATCGTGTCCATCTGCAGCGTCAGGTCGAGCGGGCGGGACACGGCAACCAGGGCACCGCTTTGGACGCCGCCGGCCGTCGCGATCACCACTGCGACCCCCTTGGACAGCCCGACGACCTTCCCGGTCACCGCGTCGATACTCGCCACCGAGTCCGGAACGATGGACCAGATGACGGGGCCGGGGCTCCCGTGGTTGCCGCTCCCGTCGAGCACGTAGACGTCCCTCGGCGAGAGCGTGTCGCCCACGAAGATGGAATCCAAGATCGGCGCCACCACCAGCAGCACCTGTCCCGAGTTCGAAACGTCGACGCACGCGAGCGCCGCCGCAGCGACGAGGGACGACGCCAACAGGTATCGTCTCATAGGACCTTAGTGTAAGAGGAGGGGTCGCGGGTGACCAGGGCCGTCGGGACCCATTATGGAACACCGACGGCCGGAGATTGCTCCGCGATCCGCTAGAACATCGACATCGCGAGGAACGACCGGAGGTTGTCGTTGGTCACCCGCAGCCGGGCGGACAAGAGACGCACCACCGACCAGAGGACCTTGTACGCGATGTCGCGGTTGAAATCGAGCAGCAGCTCGAAGTCGGAGCGGGCGATGGTGATCAGCGTGCAGGTGGTGTTCGCGATCGCGTCGGTGGATCGCTCGGAGCGGTCGAAGATCGCCATTTCGCCGAAGCAGGCGCCGGGTTTCAGCACGGCGAGCGCTTCTTCTCCCGATCCCGGGATGGTGCGCGAGATGCGCACCTCGCCCTCCGAAATAATGAAGAGCCGGTTACCCGGCTCCCCTTCCTTGAACACCTGCTGGCTGACGGCGAACTTCTGCTCCCGACACACCTCGGACACGCGGGCCAGCTCGCCGTCGTCGAGGTCTTGGAAGATCGCCGCCTGCTTCAGCAAATTGAGGTTCACGCGGACGAAGGTATGACGCACCGGAGAGAGGGGCAAGTGAAACCGTGGGTGACGGGGGCGGATCTGCTGACGGCGCTTCGGCTTCCGCTGGCGGTCGCGTTTCCGTTCGTGCATCAGGCCGGCTGGCAGCTCGCCCTGGTGGCGGCGGCGGCGGCGTCGGACTTCTTCGACGGCATGCTGGCCCGCCGCCTGGGCGGCTCGCGCGCCGGCGCCATGCTGGATCCGATTGCGGACAAGCTCTTCATGGCCGTAGCGTTCGTGACCGTGGTGCGGGCCGACTTGTTGCATCCGTTGGAGATTGTGGGGGTGCTGGCCCGGGACATCGTGGCGGCGCTGGGGTACGTCGGGGCGTGGCTGTGGCGGCGGCCGATGACGCTGCCGGCCCGAGCGGGGGGGAAAGTGGTCACGGGGCTGCAGTTGCTCACCCTGGCGGCCTGCATTGCCCACTCGCCGCACGTGCGACCGCTCGCCTGGGCGACGGCGGCGGTGGGGCTGTACGCCATTTGGGACTACGGCCGGGCGGCCGCCCGGGCGAACGCGCAACGCTGACGCGGGAGCCATGATGCGGAGCGTGTGGCTGATCATGCTGCTCGCCGCGGCGGGCAGGATCAGGCTTGCCGCGCAGGAGTTCCACCCACCGCACGTGCAGCGGGCGGGAGACCACGGCACGCGGCTGGGCCTGTTCGGGTTCGGCGTGCGGGGCGGGCTCGACCTGTCGCGCGGCCCGCAGATGGTGTTCGGCGTCGCGCTTGATGCCGGCAACCTGTTCACGCCCCGGTTCCGCCTCCGGCCGTCCGGCGAGATCGGCGTGTTCAACGGTGTCAACAGCTACGCCGGGACCCTCGAGACGCTGTACCGGTTCACCGGCGACGAGCAAAAGGCGACGCCGTACGTCGGCGGGGGGTTCAGTCTGGTGGGACACGCGGCCTGTGGCGCCGACCCCGATTGCCCGGACTTGTGGGTCAACGTCGTGGTGGGCTTCGAGCTCCACTACCGCTCCACGTTCAACTGGCTGCTCGAGTATCACCCGATGGACCGCTTCCGCCACAACCGGGTGTACCTGGGCCTGACGACGCGGCGGGGCAACTGACGTGGCGAGCAACACGGCCGAGATCACCATGCGGTGGCGAGAGCAGCTGGTCTTCGAAGCCGGCGCGTCGGGCCGGCCGTCTGTCGTCGTGGACGGTGACAGCAAGGTCGCGACGTCGCCGGTCGAGATGCTGTTGGTCGCGGCGGCGACGTGCACGGCGTCGGATGTGGTGCTCATCCTCCAGAAGCAGCGCGTCGCCCTGCGCACGCTCGACGTGACGCTGCGGGGAACGCGCCGCGAGGAACAACCGCGGCGCTACACCGCACTGCAGTTCGTCTTCACCATCTCGGGCGATGGGGCCGACGAAGCCAAGACGCGCCGCGCCATTGATCTCTCGCTCGAGAAGTACTGCTCGGTCGTGGCGTCCCTCGCCCCCGATATCCGCGTCAGCTACGACGTCGCACTTCGCTAGAGCCGTCGTCGCCGCGACCGGGCTGGCCGTCGGCGCGCCGCCGCCCGCGGGCGGGCAGGCCCTCCGGGCCACCGAGCTCGGTGCCGGCGCGACCGCGGTCCTGGCGCACCGGGCGTTCTGGGGTCCCGAGCTGGGCGCGGCCCGGCGCTCCGGCGGTCAAGGGCGCTTCGCCTTCACCGCCGCGTGCGGCGGCTACGACCGGGCGCTGGGCGTCCGCCTCGAGGCGACCGCCCAGTTCCTGCTCCGCCCGGTCGAGCGCAGCGGCGCGGGGCCGTACGGTGGACTGGGTCTTTCGTTCGTCGGCTCTCAGGACACGCGGGGCGCGAGCTATCTCGCGGCGTTGGTGGGCGTCGAATCGGCCCCCGGGGCACGCGCCGGGTGGTACGCGGAGTTGGGGCTGGGTGGCGGGGTGCGGCTCGCCGTGGGGCGGCGGGTACGGCGTTTCCCGTCCTGGTGGTAGCGCGCAAGCAGCGGCGGGGCGCCCGAAGAGGGGCTGTCTTCCGCGCCCCTCAGGCGGTAGCCCCGACGGGGGCGCTCCGTCCGACCACCGGCCGGCAGTAGCGCTCGCCCAGCAGGCGGAGCTCCGCGAGCTGCGGCTCGTCCAATCCGTCGTAGCGCTCGGCGAGGTAGAGCATCGTGTCGTCGAACCACTCCTTCTGGTGCTCGGGCGTCGCTTCCAGCACGCCGCACCGCAGGATGTGGGAAAACAGCTCGTCGCGGCCCTGCTCGAACGGGGTGGGGGCGGACATGCGACGTGGTTCCGAACGCTTCTTGGTCATGCGTGGCGTGCTCCTGTCTCTCTGGGACCGGGAACGTGGAGGCGCGGGGCGGCGCTGGTGCTGGGGCCGCCGATCCAGCGGCGCCGCAATGTAATAGAGCGGTTCAGACCGCGCAAAGGGCCGACCACACTGGCCGGTGGTGGTGTTATCATCAGACGGGGAGGCGGCGGGGGCAGGGCAGACCGACACGGGAGGAAGGTGGGCACATGCAGGATCCCTCGGAAGAAGTGTACGGACCGGACCGCGCCGAGCGTCTGCTCGCCATGTTGCGCGCCCTGGCCGAACGCATTCAGGCGCTGGACCGCGCGGGGCAGCTGTTTGAGCGGGTGCCCGAGCTGCAGAAGCTGTTGGGGAACGCCCGGTCCGAGCTGTTTCACTACGAAGTGCGACTCACGTACGACACTCCGGAAGTCGCGGACAGCCGCCGCATCGTGGAGGACGCGGAACGCCGGATGCGCGACGCGACCACCGGACTCGACGACGACGAGGACGACCCAGGGTGGCGGAGGACTCGGGACGAATGAAGCGGTTTTACCTGCTGCTCGTGGTCGTGGCCGGCGCCGGGGGCGGGATCATGTGGTACGGATCGCGGCGCCAAGCCGCGCCGGCGCCGAGCGCGCCGCTCCCCGCCGCGGCGGACACGTTCCGTGGGTACACGCTGGGGACGGAGGCGGCGCCCGTCGAGGTGACGGAAT
>DATHGL010000351.1:0-8351 GCA_035317625.1 Gemmatimonadales bacterium
CGGCGATCAGCTTGCGCTCCTCGTGCTCGATCTGCTCGGTCATCCGCTCGAACGTCTCGAATACGCCCTTGTCGCCCATCGACGACATCGTTTCCTGAATGCGCTTGTGCGCCTCGGCGCGCTTCTGGCGCGCGATCAGGATGTTCTTCTTGCGCTTCGCGTCCTCGATCCGGTCGTTCAGCTGGCGCAGCGAGATCTTGAGCTTCTCGGTCTCCTCGCGGTGCTTCACCCACGTCTCGTGCAGCTGCACCGCGCCCTGGCCGTGCTCGTTGTGCCGCAACAGGGCCTGCTTCGCCAGGTCGTCCCGCCCCTCCTGCACGGCCAGCACCGCCCGGCGCTCCCAGTCTCCGGCACTCTTCTTTTCCTGGTCCACCTGCGCCGCCAGGCGCTTCTCGTCCGCGATGGCCGCCGCCACCTGCTGCTTCGCCTTGGCCAGCTGACTCCGCATGTCCACGATCAGCTGGTTCAGCATCTTCTCCGGGTTCTCGGCGCGGTTGATCAGGTCGTTGATGTTCGACCGGAACAGCGTCGAGAGACGGTCAAAGATTCCCATGAGAGCCCTCGGTGTGCTGGCGGGGCGTCACTGTCCCGCGCCCAACTTGCGCTCCCGCCGCTCGGCGAGCAGACGCTCGGCGAAATCTAAGCGCTCGGCGAGCTCGGTTTGGATCCAGCCCCGGAGGCAGCGGCGGCGCGGGGGTCTGCATCATGTGGACCCCGTACGCCGTTGGCCCGGGCCTAGTTTCCCCGCCTCACCGTCCCGCGCCTTCGCCAGCAATCGCTCGGTAAAATCTACGCGCTCCGCCAGCTCCGCCACTTCCCGACGCAGCTCCTCCAGCGCCGCCGCCAACTCTTCCTGCCTCGCCTCGAGCGCGGGGCCCGCCTGGCTCCCCGCCTGCAGCTTCGCGGTGTACGCTCTGCTCACGGTCCGGACGATCAGCCAGCTGAAAAAGCCGCCGAACAGGACGATGGGGATCAGGACGGGGTTCATGAGCTGCGCGGCGGCGCCAGTCGCTCGCCTTCGCGCTTCTGCGCGAGCAACCGCTCGGCGAAGTCCACCCGCTCAGCGAGCTCCGCTACTTCGCGCCGCACGGCCTCGAGCTCCTGGCCGAGCGCCTCCTTGTGCTCCGCCAGGTCGGCCCGCAGCTCGCCGCCTGCGCCGGCGACGCTCTTGCCGCGAATCCGCTCGGCGATCGCCTTGCCGATCGGAGAAATGGCGAGCAGGAACAAGGTGCCACCCCCGAAGATGAACGTGATCGCGAGGACGCCTTCTATATCCATACTCGATCCATACTCGTGAACTTACCGACCTAGTCGCCCACCGCCAGCACCTTCCGCAGGAATTGGCCGGTGAACGACGCCTTGGTCCGCGCGACGTCCTCGGGTGCCCCCGCGGCGACCACGGCGCCGCCCGCGGCGCCCCCGGCGGGGCCCAGGTCGATCACCCAGTCGGCGGTTTTCACGACGTCCAGGTTGTGCTCGATGACGACCACCGTGTTCCCCTTATCCACCAACCGGTGCAGCACTTCCAGCAGCAGGCGCACGTCTTCGAAGTGCAGGCCCGTGGTCGGCTCATCCAGGATGTAGAGGGTACGGCCCGTGTCGCGCTTGGCCAGCTCGGTGGCGAGCTTGACCCGTTGCGCTTCGCCGCCGGACAGCGTCGTCGCCGACTGGCCGAGGTGGATGTAGCCCAGTCCTACGTCGTTCAGGAGCTCCAGTTTCGTGCGGATGCGCGGCTGATTCTCGAAGAAATCCAGTGCTTCGGCCACCGACATGTCGAGCACGTCGGCGATCGACTTTCCTTTATACCGCACTTCGAGCGTCTCGCGGTTGTAGCGCCGTCCCTTGCACACCTCGCAGGGCACGTACACGTCGGGGAGAAAGTGCATCTCGACCTTCACCAGACCGTCCCCCTGACAGGCCTCACACCGGCCGCCCTTCACGTTGAAGGAGAACCGGCCGGGCCCATAGCCGCGAATCTTGGACTCGGGCAGGTAGGTGTACAGCTCGCGGATCGGGGTGAACAGCCCGGTATACGTCGCCGGGTTGGACCGCGGGGTGCGTCCAATCGGGCTCTGATCGATGTCGATCACCTTGTCGATGTGATCGAGCCCTTCGATGCGGTCGTGCGCGCCCGGCATCACCTTGGCGCGGTAGAAATGGCGCGCCAGGGCGCGGTACAGGATATCGGTGACGAGCGTGGATTTTCCCGAGCCGGAGACGCCGGTCACGGCCACGAACAGGCCCAACGGGAACTGGACGTTGAGATCGCGGAGGTTGTGCTGTCTGGCTCCGACGACCCCCAGCGTGCGCTGGGGGTCAGGGATGCGCCGCCGCGGAGGCAGCGGGATGCGGAGCTCGCCCCGCAAATAGCGCCCGGTGAGCGAGTCCGCGTGCTGCAGCACGGCATCGAGCGTCCCCGCGACGACCACCTCACCCCCGTGGCGACCGGCGCGCGGCCCCAGGTCGACGATGTGGTCGGCCGCACGGATCGTCTCCTCGTCGTGCTCCACCACGAGCACCGTGTTGCCGAGGTCGCGGAGCTCTTTGAGGGTCGCGAGCAGCCGCGCGTTGTCGCGCTGGTGCAGGCCGATCGACGGCTCATCGAGGATATAGAGCACGCCGACGAGCCGACTCCCGATCTGGGTCGCCAGGCGGATGCGCTGGGCCTCACCGCCCGAGAGGGAGTCCGCCGAGCGGCCGAGCGTGAGGTACTCGAGGCCGACATTGCGCAGGAAGCGGAGGCGGTCGTTGACCTCCTTGAGGATCGGCCGGGCGATCTCCGGGTCGAGGCCGGGGCGTCCGTTCCTGCGCAGCGGGATGCTCTCGAAGAACGCGAGCGCGTCCGTCACCGGTAGATCTACCACGTCACCGATGCTCCGGCCGTGCACCAGCACCGACAGGCTCTCCGCCCGCAGCCGCTTGCCGCCGCACGCCGGGCACGGCTGCTCGACCATGTACTCCTCGAGCTGCTCGCGCACGCTGTCGGACGCGGTCTCGCGGTACCGGCGCTCGACGTGCTGCAACACGCCGTCCCAGCCGGACTCGTACTTCCCGTGCCAGCGCTCGCTGTCGTACTGGAAGGTCAGCCGTTTTCCGGGCGCGCCCTGCAGGACGACTTTCTTCACGGGCGCGGGGAGATCCCTCCACGCGGTGTTCAGATCGAACTTGAACGCGCGCGCCAGGCTCGGCAGGATCACCTTGCGCACATAGCCGCTCGGCTCGCCCCAGGGACGGATCACGCCTTCGAGAATCGAGAGGCTCGGGTCCCCCAGGACGAGGTCGGGGCTCACCTCGCGCCGCAGCCCCAGTCCCGAGCAGTCGGGGCACGCGCCAAAGGGCGAGTTGAACGAGAACTGACGTGGCTCGAGCTCGGGGAGCGATAACCCGCAGCTGGGGCACGCGTACCGCTCGGAGAAGAGGGTCGAGGCGCCGCCGTGCCGCACCACTTCCACCGTGCCGTCCGCCGCCTTCAGCGCCGTCTCGATCGAGTCGGCCAGCCGCGCGCGATCCGCCCGCCGCACCACGAGCCGGTCCACCACGACCGCGATGTCGTGGTTCTGGCGGCGGGTGAGCTTCGGCACCTGGGCAAGGTCGTACGTCTCCCCATCCACTTGCACCCGCACGAACCCCTGTTTCCGCGCAGCCTCGAACACGTCGCGGAACTCGCCCTTGCGGCCGCGTACCAGCGGCGCCCGCACTTCGAGCTTCGTCCCCTCGGGCCAGGCCAGCACCAGGTCGGTGATCTGCGACGCGCTTTGCCGCGCGATCGGCGAGCCGTC
Source organism: Gemmatimonadales bacterium (assembly GCA_035317625.1). Taxonomy (GTDB): domain Bacteria; phylum Gemmatimonadota; class Gemmatimonadetes; order Gemmatimonadales; family GWC2-71-9; genus AG41. The sequence continues at coordinate 3,780 of DATHGL010000351.1, forward strand.
CTTGGGACAGTGCGGCGTGCCGAGCCGCGCCCACAGGAGGCGCAGGTAGTCGTACACCTCGGTGATCGTCCCGACCGTCGAGCGCGGGTTGTGGCCGGCGGATTTCTGCTCGATCGAGATCGCCGGCGACAGCCCCTCGATGGCGTCGACGTCCGGCTTCTCCATCAGGCCGAGGAACTGTCGGGCGTACGCCGAGAGCGACTCCACGTAGCGGCGTTGCCCTTCCGCGTAGATCGTGTCGAACGCGAGCGACGATTTCCCGGATCCCGAGAGCCCCGTGATCACGGTGAGGCTGTCGCGGGGGATCTCGACGGTGATGTCCTTCAGGTTGTGCTCGCGGGCGCCGCGGACAATCAGCGAATCGCTGGGCATAGACTCGTAGGCTAGAAGGCTGACGGGTTCCCGGTCAACTCTCGCTCGACCACCCTCCACCACCTCCCTACCCTCCATGACCGCCTCCACAAGCTCCTCCACGACCTTGCTTAACCCCCGCCCTCCTCGTACGTTAGCCTCCCCCCATGGCTCCGACCGCGCTGGTGGTGCTGACAACACTCGCGACCGAGGCCGATGCGCGGGCGCTCGTCACAAGTCTCGTCGCGGCGCGCCTGGTAGCTTGCGGGACGCTGCTCGCAGGTGCCCGCTCGATCTACCGCTGGGAGGGCCAGGTGACGGAGGAGGCCGAGGTGGTGGTTCTGCTGAAGACGGACGCGGCGAAGTGGGAGGCCCTGTGTGCAGCGGTACGGGAGCGGCACCCCTACCAGGTGCCGGAGCTGCTGGCGCTGCCGGTCGAGCGGGGGCTCGATCGATACCTCTCCTGGCTCACGCACGAGGTGATCGCGTGATCCGGAAGCGCGAGCCGCGGTGGCAATCGGCGGACCAGCGAGCCTTGGTGGCGGCCGACCTGATCGAGGAGGCGGAATCGCTCACCGAGGCCAGCACGATCGCGTCACCGGCGGACGTGGCGCGGGCCGGCCTGCCGCCGCCGATCACGGCGGAGCTCCCGGAACCGGCCGGGCCCCCCGCGCCCGGCGGGTCGACCACCGGGGCTGCCGACGCGCCCGCGGTGCTGACGCTCGATGACGCGCTCGCGGCGGACCCGGACAACATTCCGCTGCTGATCCAGCGGGCCGCCCGGCTCGGGGGGGCCCCGCACTACCGCGCGGCGCAGCGCGATTACGAGCGGGCGCTGCGGGTGGACCCGAACCACGGCGAGGCGCTCACCGGCCTCGGTGTGCTGCTCTCCCGTCGGGGGTTGTGGGGTCCCGCGGTGCCCCACCTTCGCCGGGCCACGGAGGTCGACCCCGGCCGGGCGGCCGCGTGGTACTACCTCGGAGAAGCGCTGAACCACGTGGACGATCTCCCCGAGGCGCGCGCCGCCTTCGAGCGCGTCGTGGAGCTCGAGCCGCGCAACGCCAAGGCGCTGTACCGCCTCGGGATTGTGCTCGACCGGCTCAATCGCCCGGACGAGGCCACGCGCATGTATCGCCGCTCGCGGGAGGCCACCGGGAGGTGATCCGCGTGGTCGTGGACGATCTCGCGTTGCTCGCCGCGGAAGCGGTCGTGCGTCCCGCCACGACCCGACTCGATCCGACGACGCCGGCGGTACGACGGCTGGAGACCGTGGGCGGCGCGGCGTTCGCGGGGCGGCTGCGGCTGCGGAAGGAGCTCCCGGTCGGGGCGGCGGTGGTCACCGCCGGGGGCGGCGACCTGCCAGCGGAATACGTGATCCATGCCGTCATCCAGAGCGAGACCGAGCCGATCACCCGCGACGGCGTGACGCGCGCCTGGCGCGCCACGCTGCAGCAGGCGCAGGAGTGGGCGTTCGCGAGCCTCACCGCGCCGCCGATCGGGACCGGGGCCGGGAACCTCTCGATCGAGGACGCAGCCGACATCATGGTGCCGATCCTCAAGACCCACCTCGGGAACGCCGCATTCCCGGCGAGCGTCTCCATCGTCGTCGAGACCCGGGACGACCGCGACATCTTCGAAGCCGCCCTGCGCCGCAGCGGGGCCGCCGAGTCATGACGCGCCGCGCGTGGGCGCTCGCCATCCTGGGGGCATGGACCGTGTCGCTCGGCTGGCTCGTGACGCGCCAGCTCTTTCGGCCCGCCGGAGCCCGACTGGCCGAAGCCGCGTTGAGCGTCCCGCCGGGCTCCGCGTACTACCGCCTCGACGTGGGCGGCCAGCAGGTCGGGTTCGCCTCCTCCACGATCGACACGACGACGACGGGCATCCGGGTCACCGACATTCTGGTGCTCCGCGTGGCGGCCGCCGGCACGCTGCACCGCACCGCCGCGCTCACGCGGGCGACGCTGTCGCGGGCGCTGCGGCTCGAGCGCTTGGACGCGAAGTTCGACGGCGATCCGGGACGGTTCGCCGCGCGGCTCGTCGTGGACAGCGATACCCTGCTCACGGTGACGCTTTTCTCACCCCCGGACTCCGCGACCACGCACGTACCCCTCACGCGCCCGATCGTGATCCCCACCGTCCTGCCGCTGCGCCTGGCGTTCGGCGGCGAGCTGAAGCGGGGCCGGACCTATACCAGTGACGTGCTCGACCCGGTGCTGCTCGCGGAGCGGCGAGTGCGAGTCACCGTGGCGGCGGAGTCCACGCTGGTGGTGGTGGACAGCGCGAGCTACGACTCGACCGCCATGGCGTGGGTGCCCGCACGGTTCGACACGGTGCGGGCCTTTCGGATCGCGCAAACGGAGGGAGGCGTGACGACGAGCGCCTGGATCGACGGCCAGGGGCGCATGGTCCGGACCGAAAGCCCTTCCGGCTTCACGATGGAGCGCGCGGCGTTCGAGCTCGCCTACGAAAACTTCCGGCATCGCGATACGACGCGGCTGGTCCGGGCGAGCGCGTCGCCCGCCCCAGGCGCCGTGGTGGCCACGACCGCCATCGCCGCGCGCGCTTCCCTGCGCGGCACCCCGCTGCCGCGGCTCCGGGTCCGGCTGTCCGGGATCGCCGTCGCCCAGTTCGACCTCACGAGCGGGCGCCAGCGGCTCACGGGCGACACGCTCGACGTGCGGCGTGAGACCGCAGCCCAGCTCATCGCGTCGTACGCGCTGCCCGCCCGTGATACGGCGCTGCGCCCGTTCCTCGTTCCCGAGCCGCTGATCCAGAGCGACGACCCACGCATCGAGGCGCAGGCGCGCCTGATCGTCGAGCGGGAGCGCGACCCGGCGCGGGCGGCCCGTTTGATCGGGGACTGGGTGCACGCGCGGGTGGACCGGCGGGCCGGTACGGGCATGCCGAGCGCGACCCAGGTGCTCGAGCAGCGGACCGGCGACTGCAACGAGCTCACCGTGCTGTACGTGGCCTTGGCGCGAGCGGCCGGGCTGCCCGCCCGCACCGCCGCGGGCCTCGTGTACCTCGACGGGCGATTCTACTATCACGCCTGGCCCGAAGTGTACCTGGGCGACTGGGTCGCGGTGGATCCGACGCTCGGCCAATTCCCCGCCGACGCCGCACATCTCCGCGTCACCACCGGCGGGCTGGCTCGGCAGGCGGAGCTCATCCGCCTCATCGGGAGCCTCAAGCTCGAGGTGTTATGATCCGACTGGAGAACCTCACCAAGCACTACGGCAGCTTCGTCGCGGTCGACGACATCTCGCTCGAGGTGCCGCGCGGCGTGCTGTACGGGTTTCTCGGGCCCAACGGCGCCGGGAAGACGACCACGCTGCGCATCATCGCGGGCATCCTGCGCCCCACCGATGGCCGCGTGCTCCTGGGCGGCGACGACGTGCACCGGCAGGCGATCGCGGCCAAGATGCGGCTCGGCTTCATTCCGGACCGCCCGTTCGTCTACGACAAGCTGACGGGCGCCGAGTTTCTGCGCTTCGTGGCCGCGCTGTACGGCCAGGAAGGCGACGCCATCGAGCGCCGCATCGCGGAGCTGATGGAGGTGTTCGAGCTGGCGAGCTGGAAAGACGAGCTGGTGGAAGCGTACAGCCACGGGATGCGCCAGAAGCTGATCATCTCGAGCGCCCTCATCCACCGACCGCAATGCATCGTGGTGGACGAGCCGATGGTCGGCCTCGACCCCAAGGCGGCGCGGCTGCTCAAGGACATCTTCCGCCAGTTTGTAGGCCGCGGCGGCACGGTGCTGATGAGCACGCACACGTTGGAGGTGGCCGAGGCGATGTGCGACCGCGTCGCCATCATGCAGCACGGCAAGATCGTCGCGGAAGGGACGGTGGACGACCTGCGGCGGCAGCACCGCGCGGGCGACGCGAGCCTGGAGGAGCTGTTCCTGAAGCTCACCGGGGGCGCGCACATGCGCGAGCTGGCCGAGGTGCTGGGCGGCTTCGAGGACGGCGGCGCCCCATGAGGCAGCCGTCGCTGCGACGGGTGCTCGAGCCCAAGTGGCGCACGGCCCTGCAGCGGCTGCGCGAGGAGCGCTCCCGCGGAGGTTCTGGCAAACTGTTCCTGCTCGTGATCGTGGGGTTGGCGTTCTGGGTCGGCGTGTTCGGCGTGCTCTACCGGATTCTGAAGTACTTCCGGGGCGTGGAAGAGCTGGGGCCGCTGCTCGCGGGCAAGCTGCTCGGGCTCGTGCTGCTCTCGTTCATC
>DATHGL010000352.1:0-3625 GCA_035317625.1 Gemmatimonadales bacterium
GCGGCGCGTCGGATGGAACCGGCGCGGGTGATAGCGGGCCACCGATCGTCTTTCGCGCTCGCGCATCAATCGCCGCGCGGTAGGCTTCCTCGTCGAACACGACGCGGGCGCTCACGCCCCCCCCGCCTTCTCGGCGAGCCGCTCGCCGATGATGTCCCGCGCCCGTTGCATACAATGGCGCCAGGTGTCGGGCATCCCGTCGCGTGCGGCTTTCTGGGCCGCCCATTCCCAACACGCGGCACCCCACAAGGCATCGAGGCGCCACGTCGCGGCCCGGTCGGCGCGTTGCCCGTGCCGGCCGCGGCGGAGTTCCTCACACCACAGGGCGAGGGCCGGATAGGCGGCGTTGCGGGGGAGGGGAGCGGTGTGTAGGTTCGGCATGGCGACGCCTCACGTCGCTACAGGTTTGTGACGCGCCCCGGTCCTTCGCCGGGGCGTCGTCGTTTTCAGAACGGCAAGTCGTCGTCCTCGGCCGCGGCCACGAGCGCCGGGGGCGGTTGGTCGAGCGGGGCCTCGGTGGCCTTCGAGGCCGCCACCGCCTCCTGCACGCCGTCTCGCGACGCGGCGATAAAGAGCGTCGCCGCCGCGGCCAGCAGGTCGGCCGTCGTGAAGGCGAGCTTGGTGCGCTTGCTCGACGCGACGACGTACTTCTCGGCGAGGAGCAGCGCCCGCTCGTAGGTCCGCGCCAAGGTGCCCCACGTCCACTTCGCGCCCCGGGCCCCCGCCGCTTTCGCGGCCGACTTCGGCGGCCACTTCACCCAGCCGCACGCGGCGTCATTGCATTTCAGGAGCGGGCCTTTCCATCCGCCCGCGACCTTCGCGCTGTTGTCGTAGAGCGCGCCGCCACATGTCGGACACTCAGTCATCGGTCCTCCTCAAGAAGAAAGTCGGGGCGGCACGCTCACTCACCGCACCGTTACCCCGGGTTGCCCCGGACCCCGACCGTATCAGCTCCAGCAGCGTGAACCAATCCTCGACGCCGATGATCACCACGTCTTGCGCCGGCTCGGGCCAGGCCTCGACCACGCGGCGAGCGAACGCCAACGGGATTTCCCCAGCGACGGCACCCGCTTGCGCGTCGCCGAGCGCGGCCCAGAGATTCACGCGCTTTTGATCGCGGCACTGAATCACGAGATGCACGTCACCCACCCAGGCGTCCACATCGATGCCGCCCCCACGGCCGTCGTGTTCGAGCTGGGCGCGGTCGCGTTGCGCCTCGTACCCGTGGTCGCGAAACCAGGCGACCACACGCCGCTCGTGGCGCTTGCCCGCGCGGTTCCCGTTGCGGCTCATAGCGCGAACCTCACCAACTGCACGCGCGCGCTATCCCCGTGGCCCGGGCGGTAGCCCGAGAAGCAGAGCGCGACGGCGTCCCCGCGGTCGGGGCTGCGGCCCAGCGCCAGCGCCAGGTCCTCTTTTTTCGTGACGTAGGTCTTGCCGTTGTCCGCGGTGCGGCGGCCGATCGCGGCCAGGTCCTGCTCCAACCGCTCGTCGGCGAGGAGGGCAATCTCGCCGCGCTCGAGCAGCGTGGTCGCGTTGATCCAAATCGCGGCGCGCGCGTTGCCGACCGTGCGCTCGCGCGTCGCGCCGGACGGGTCCCAGGTTTCGACGAGCCCGCCCCCGAACGTCTTGCGGAGCGTTTCCGTCGTCCCGCGCCCGAATCCGCCGCGCTCGATGATGATCCGGCCCACATCGGCGAGCCGATCCGCGCGCGTATTCCACTCGCGCACGATCGCGTCGACGCCGCCCGCCATCGCGGCCTCGGAGCGCCCGTCGAGCTTCCGCAGCGCCAGGAGCACGCCGCTCTGACGCAGGGCGACGATCGCCTCGTCCCCGCCCCCCGACGGATCGAGGGCGAGGCACACGAGCGGCTGCTCCGTCGGCTCGAAGTGTCGGCGGCGCATCGTGCGCTCATAGTCCGAGGCGAAGTGGTCGTAGCCGAGCGGGGCCTCGGCCTGCCGGTCGCCGGTGAACAGGGGATGCCGCCGCACGGCGGCCCAAAAGTGCGCCATCGGGAGGAGGGTTTCGCGTTGCTGGTCGGCGGGGATGCCGAGGATTTGGCTATGCCACTCGGGGCTCTCCTCGCCCAGCGTGACCCGCGCCTCGGCGATCCGCTCGGGCGACACGGGGCCGTCGGGCGCGATCGCATCGAGCGCGGAGATCGTGAGCGTGCGCCACGTCATGCGGCCATCCCCTCAAACACCGCGTGGAAATAGCCGACCTTCGCGAGCGGCGGCGTGCCGATCAGCAGGATGCGGTTGTCGGGGCCCCCGGTGAGTCCCCCGATCGCCGAGATAAAGACCTGGCGGCCGACGCTCGCGGCTTCGTCCACGATCCAGAGGAGTGACGCGGCGTGCGCGCCCTCGATGTATTGCGGCGTTTCGCTCGCGACCCCGGTGATGCCCCACACCCGCTTGAGCGTCTCCGAGCGGGCGAACACGGCCGACGTGGTGACGGCGAACATGGACGCGAGCAGCGGCGAGCGAATCAGCAGCGCGTGAATGCCGGGGATCAGGTTGGAGACGACGCTGTTCTCAAATTGAGGACCCGTTATTAAGACTCTGGAACGCGGCCGCGTCGCGACGAACCCGACGGCCGCCACTTCGGCGGCGAACGACTTCCCTACGCCACGCCCGGCGCGCACCGCGACGCGATCGCCCGCGTCGAGCGCATCGAGGATGGGCTCTTGGTGCCGGTAGAGCTTCACGCGGAGCACGTCGCGGGCGAACGCGCACAACCGGCCGCGGTAGGAGCGGAGCCAGTCGGCCGCGGCGCGGGGCGTCGTGGGCTCAGGCATCGGCCGGCGGCTCCAATCCGGCGCGCTCCCAATTCTCGGGCTGCAAGAGCCCCTGACGCTGCGCCTCGGCCGCGGCGTCGAGGCACAACCGCGCGAGTAGGGGCAACATCCGCGCGTCGGTCGTGGGCGCGGTGCGCGCGTATTTGGACGGGACCCAGCGGCCGGGCTCGGGCTCCCACCAGTAGGCCATCATGGCGGTGAACCCGGAGGTTTTCCCGACGCAGCGCGCCCGCTTCCGCGTGCGCTGCACGGTCACGCGCAGCCGCTCAATGCCCACCGCGAGACTCGCGAGCTCCACGTCGGGGCCGTAGTCCACCGGCTGGTCCACGAGACGGGGCGCGGCCTTAGGCATCGCCGGCCATCTCGAGCACGACCTGCTCGCCGAAATGCTTGGGCCGGGATTCGGCAGGCAGCAGCTCGACCGCGAGGGCCAGGGCTTTCAACTTGTCGCGGGTCCCGCGGATCGCGGGGTAGAGGTGTTCCAGCGCAGCCCGCAGCCCCGCGTGGTCCTCGTCCGGCAGCAGGGCCGCGAGCAATTTCCACGCGGCGAGCTTCTCACTCGCCTTGTGCGGCTCGGCCTCCAGCGCGCGGAGCGCCGCGACGATCTGCTCGAGCGACCCGAGCGCCACCGGAGCCGGAGCCGCCGCGGGTGATCGTTTCACGACCGCATCGCGGCGATGCGCTCCGCGCACGCCGCCCGCGCGGCGGCTTCGGCGGCATCGAGGGCGGCCCGTTTTTCCTCAAGACCGCCAAGCATCTCACCTTCGACCGCCTGACGGGCGACGTGCCACTGCGCCGACCAACGCGCCGACGCCGCGGCCGCCGCGG
>DATHGL010000353.1:0-2269 GCA_035317625.1 Gemmatimonadales bacterium
CGACCTGATCCAGCAGTACCGGGAGGGCGGCGATCCCTGGCTCTACCCGAATACGGACTGGTTCGCCGCGGTCATCAAGCCCGTGTCGCCGCAGACCACGGGGCACGTCGCGCTCACGGGCAGCGCCGAGCGGATCGGGTACTACCTGTCTCTGAGCGGTCTGACCGAGGACGGCTATTACCAAAACAGCGGGACCCGATACAACCAATACAGCTTCCGGAGCAATATCGACGGCCGGGTAACGAACAACCTCAGCCTCCGCTTCGACGTGACGGGACGTATCGAGGACCGCAATTTCCCGACCCGGAGCGCCGGCTCCATCTTCCGCGAGCTCATGCGTGGCAAGCCGAACCTGCCGGCGTATTGGCCGAACGGCCTGCCGGGACCCGACATCGAGTACGGCGACAACCCCGTCGTGATCGCGACGCCGGCGACGGGATACGACCGGGACAAGCGGTACTACGTGCAGGGCAACCTGGGCGCAGACTTCAAAGTGCCAGGGGTACCCGGCTTGACGCTCCGCGGCAATGCGGCCTTTGACCAGGGCTTCCGGAACGAGGGGGCGTGGCGGACGCCCTGGACGCTGTACACCTGGGACTACGTCACGCGTGACGCGAGCGGCCAGCCGGTGCTGCAGCCTGCGACGCGGGGATTCAGCGCCCCGGAGCTCAACGTGTATGATCTGCGGTCCACCAGTGTCCTGCTCAACTTCGTGGCGGAGTACCGGCGGGAATTCGGGCCGCACAGGGTTGGCGTCCTGGGCGGCGCGGAACGACAGAAGGCCGACAGTTCGACTCTCAGCGCGTTCCGGAAGTACTTCGTCTCCGATCAGCTCGACCAGCTATTCGCCGGCGGCGATCTCGAGAAGACCAATAGCGGCACGGCCTGGGTCGCGGCGCGGCAGAGCTACTTCACTCGTGTCAACTACGCCTTCCAGGACAAGTATCTCCTCGAGTTCGTGGGGCGCTACGACGGCTCGTACATCTTCCCGCGGGTCAAGCGCTGGGGCTTCTTCCCGACCGTTTCGGCGGGATGGCGCATCTCGGAGGAGCGCTTCTTCCGCAACAAGGTACCGCTGTTCGACGAGCTGAAGCTGCGCGCCTCGTGGGGCATGACGGGGAACGACCGGATCCCGCCGTGGCAGTACATGGCCACCTACGGATTCGGCGGCGGGTACGTCTTTGGTGTCAACCAGGAAGTGAAGAGCATCTTTCAGACGCGGACACCCAACCCGAACGTCACATGGGAGGTCGCCAAGGAGCTCGACATCGGGATCGAGGGCCGACTTCTCGACAACAGGCTCTCCTTCGAGGTCGACCGTTTCACCGAGCGGCGGAACAACATTCTGTGGACTCGGAATGCCTCGGTGCCCCAGACGACCGGCCTGAGTCTGCCGAGGGAGAACATCGGGGATGTCGCCAATCGGGGCTACGACGGCTCGATCAGCTGGCGCGAGCAGCTGGCGCGCGACATCTCCTACGAGATCACCTTCAACGGCGGATATGCCCGGAACAAAGTGCTGTTCTGGGACGAACCCCCGGGCGCGCCACCGTGGCAGCGTTCGACGGGCCACCGCATATGCGTGGGACCGCCGAGCTGCCCGTTCAACGGCCTGTACTACCGGTCGATTGGCGTATTCAAGGACCAGGCAGCCGTGGACGCGTACCCCCACTGGGCCGGCGCCCGTCCGGGGGACATCATCTTCGAGGACGTCAACCACGACGGCGTCATCGACGCGAACGACCGCGTCCGGATCGATCGGAACGGCGATCCCTCCTTCACCGGCGGCCTCAAGCTCGCTGCGCAGGTGAAGAACTTCGATGTCAGCGTGTTCTTCCACGCCGGCTTCGACGCAGTGCAGTACTTCCAGACGGAATCCGGCGACATCGGCAACTATACCCAGGAGTTCGCGCAGAACCGGTGGACGCCGGACAATCCCGACGCACCAGGGCCGCGCGCCTTCAACCGGCAAGACGAATACTGGATCTTGAACCCGAACACCTACTTCCTGCGCGACGCCTCCTTCATCCGCCTGAAATCGGTCGACCTCGGCTACCACCTGCCGGGTCGCGTGGCGTCCCACTTCGGTGTGCAGGACGTTCGGGTGTACGCCAGCGGGTTCAATCTCCTGCTGTGGGACCGGTTCAAGGTGGTGGATCCCGAGACGCGGGACCAGTCGGGTCAGTACTACCCGCAGCAGCGCATCTTCAATGTCGGCACTTCCATAACGTTCTAACGGGGCCACGAGCCATGAGACGACAGATCCGCA
>DATHGL010000354.1:0-4841 GCA_035317625.1 Gemmatimonadales bacterium
GGACCAGTTACAAGCTGAGCGCCACGGGCGGTGGGTTGCCGGCGGTCACGAGCGCGTTCTTCAACGTGACCGCCGGGGTGGCGAGCCAGCTCGCGTTCACGGTGCAGCCCAGCACGGCCACGGCGCGGGCGACGATCGCGCCGCAGGTCGAGGTGACCGCTCGGGACGGGCTGGGTAATAGGGCCGAAGGCTTCACGGGCAATGTCGCGGTCGCGATCACGGCCGGGACGGGGACCAGCGGGGCCGTACTCTCGGGGACGACGACGGTGCAGGCGGTGGCCGGGGTCGCCGCGTTCTTCACCCTCAGCATCGATCGGGGCGGCACCGGCTACACGCTGTCGGCTACCGCGGCGGGTCCCACGGGAGCCGTGAGCGACCCCTTCGACATCACCGCTACAGCGGCGACTGCGCTGGTGTTCACGGCGCAGCCGACCAACACGACGGCGGGGGCGACGATCACGCCGGCGGTACAGGTGACGGCGCGCAACGCGTTGGGCCAGACGGAGACGAGCTTCACCGGGAACGTGACGCTCACGATCACGGCGGGGACCGGCGCCGGTGGGGCGACGCTGTCCGGCACGCGGACGGTCGCGGCGGTGGCGGGGCTGGCGACCTTCTCCACGCTGAGCATCGACCGGAGCGGCACCGGGTACCGTCTCTCGGCCACCGCCGCCAGTCTTGCGGGGGTCACGAGCGCGGCCTTCACCGTCAACGCCGGCCCGCCGAGCCAGCTCGCGTTTACCGGGCAGCCCGCGTCGACAACGGCGGGCGCGAGCATCACACCGGCCGTGCAGGTGACGGTGCGGGATGCGCTGGGGAACGCCGTGACAACCTTCACAGGCACCGTGACGGTGGGGCTCGGGACCAATCCCGGAGGCGGCACGTTGTCCGGCACGAAGGCGGTCGCCGCCGTCGTCGGAATCGCGACGTTCGCCGGTCTCAGCATCGACAAGGCGGCGAGCGGTTATGCGCTGTCGGCTACAGCAACGGGTCTCACAGGAGCCACCAGCGCTGCGTTCTCCATCACCACCGGGGTGGCGACCCAGCTGGCGTTCACCGTGCAGCCGAGCTCGGCCCCGGCCGGGGCGAGCATTGCGCCGTCGGTCCAGGTGACGGTGCGAGATGCCTCCGGCAACACCGTGACGGGGTTCACCGGGAACGTGACGGTGGCCATCGGGACCAATCCCGGCGGCGGCACGCTGTCGGGCACCAAGACGGTCGCCGCCGCCGGCGGGGTCGCCGCCTTCTCCACGCTGAGCATCGACAAGAGCGGGACCGGGTACACGCTGGTGGCCACGGCGGGCGCGCTGCCGGCGGTCACCAGCGCGCCCTTCGGCATCGCGCCCGGGACGGCGACCCGACTGGTGTTCAGCGCGCCGCCCAGCACGGCGACGGCGGGGGCGAACCTCAGACCGACCGTGCAGGTCACGGCGCGTGACGCGCTCGGCAACACCGCGACCGGATTCGCGGGCAACGTCACGGTGGCGATCGGGACCAATCCGGCGGGTGGTACGTTGTCCGGCACGCGGACGTTCGCCGGGATCGACGGCGTCGCCACGTTTCCCGGTCTCAGCATCGACAGCGTAGGGAGCGGCTACACGCTCTCGGCCACGGCCGCCGGTCTTGCGGGGGTCACCAGCGCCGCGTTCGACATCGTGCCCTCGACGGCGACCCAGCTCTTCTTTACGGTGCAGCCAACGGACACGGTGCACGCGGTGACGGCGGGAAGTGTGATCACGCCCGCCGCCCAGGTGACCGCGCGCGATGCGTCAGGTCAGACGGCGACGAGCTTCACGGGGAGCGTGACACTGACGATTACGCCGGGGACGGGCACCGGTGGAGCCACGCTCTTGGGCACCACCACCGCGCAGGCGGTCGCCGGGGTCGCCAACTTCGCCGACCTCAGGATCAACGTCGCGGGGACCAGTTACAAGCTGAGCGCCACGGGCGGTGGGTTGCCGGCGGTCACGAGCGCGTTCTTCAACGTCACCGCCGGGGTGGCGAGCCAGCTCGCGTTCACGGTGCAGCCCAGCACGGCCACGGCGCGGGCGACGATCGCGCCCCAGGTCGAGGTGACCGCGCGCGACGCGCAGGGCAACATCGCCGAGGCCTTCGCGGGCGATGTCGCGGTCGCGATCACGGCCGGGACGGGGACCAGCGGGGCCACGCTCTCGGGGACGACGGCGGTGCGGGCCGAGGCCGGGGTCGCCGGATTCTCGACCCTGAGCATCGGCCAAAGCGGCACCGGGTACACGCTCTCGGCCACCGCGACGGGCCTCACGGGAGCCGCGAGTGCTCCCTTCGACGTCGCCAGCGCCCGGGCGACCGCACTGGTGTACACGACGCAGCCGACCAGCACGACGGCGGGGGCGACGATCACGCCGGCCGTACGGGTCGAGGCGCGCAACGCGTCAGGCCTGACGGAGACGAGTTTCACCGGGGACGTGACGCTCACGATCACGGCCGGGACCGGCACCAGCATCGCGGTGCTGTCCGGCACGCGGACCGTCGCGGCGGTGGCCGGCGTGGCGACCTTCACCACGCTGAGCGTCGACCGGAGCGGCACGGGGTACCGGTTGTCGGCAGCCGCCGCCGGTCTTGCGGGGGCCACGAGCGCGGCCTTCACCGTCAAGGTCGGCTCGCCGAGCCAGCTCACCTTCTCGGCGCAGCCCCGCTCGACCGAGGCGGGAGCGACGATCGCTCCGCAGGTCCAGGCGACCGTGCGGGATGCGCTGGGGAACCCGGTGAGAACGTTCACCGGCAACGTGACCCTGGCGATCGGGACCAATCCCGGGACCGGCACGTTGTCCGGCACGCGGACGGTGGCAGCGGTCGCGGGCGTCGCGTCCTTCAACGATCTGAGCATCGATCGGGCGGGCGTGGGCTACCGGCTGCAGGTGACCGCGAGCGGCCTGAGCGCGGCCACGAGTGACGCGTTCGCCGTCACCGCGGGGACGGCGACGCTGATCGTGTTCAGCGTGCAGCCGAGCACCGTCGCGGCCGGCGCGGCGATCAAGCCGAACGTGCGACTCGCGGCGTTCGACGCGCTGGGCAACCCCGCGACAGGCTTCACCGGCACCGTGACGTTGGCGATCACCGTCGGCACGGGCACGAGCGGGGCTACACTCTCAGGTACGACCACCGTAGCGGCCGACAACGGAGTCGCGCAGTTCTCCGACTTGAAGATCGGCCTGCCGGGCACCGCCTATCGGCTCTCGGCCACGGCCACCGGCCTGGCGGGCGTGACGAGCACCGTCTTCGACATCAACTAGACAGCGCTTATCGCAGGGGCACCAGCAACGCGAGCATGATCGTCGTCACCATACCCGTTACGCCGACGACCGCCAGCAGGGGAGTCCACGACTTCAGGGTCTCGAGCTCCGTCACTCCGCCCATCTTCGAGAACACCCAGAACCCGCTGTCGTTCATCCAGGTACCGACGAGCGAGCCGCTCGCGATCGCCGTCGCGACGTAGACCCTGTGGAAAGAGAGCGCACCGGTTCCGGGGATCAGCGCCGCCAGCATCGCCGCGGTCGTGATCATCGCGACCGTGCTCGATCCCTGGGCGATCTTCATCAAGCTGGCGACGGCGAACCCGAGGAGCAGCAGGGCCACCCCGGAGCCCGAGCCGCGGGCCCCGAAGGCGGCCTCGATGACGGGCCCGATCTGCGCCGCCTGCAGCGTCGCCCCGAACGCCCCGCCGGCCGCCGTGATGAGGATGATCACCCCGGCACTCATCAGGGACGTCTCCACCATCTCCGCCAGGTCCGCCCGGCTCGCTCCGCGCTGCCGCGCGTACACCCACATGGCGACCGCCGCGGATGCGAGCAGAGCCAGGTTGGCGTTCCCGACTACGCCCGTGTAGGGCGCCAGTGCCGCCCACATCGTACGCGCCCCGCCTCGCGACGTCATGGACACGACGACCGTGTGCGACGAGATCAGCAGCACGGGCAGCACGATGGGAAGGAGCGAGGGGACGAGGCCGGGGAGCGCGTGCGTCCCTGCCGCCGCAGCGGCCGCTCCGCCAGGGCCGTCGCGCAGCGCCACCGGCATCCGGCGGTCCACCCATCCCGCGAAGAGGAGACCGGCTCCGGCGGCCGGCAATGCCACGACGAGGCCGACCAGGACCATGGTCCCGAGGTCCACGCCCAGCGTCCCGGCGACCGCCAACGGTCCGGGGGTGGGCGGGACCAGCGTGTGCGTCGCCGCGGCGCCCGCCGCAATCGCCATGATGTACTTGAGGTAATGGCGGTTGGTGCGCGCGTACATCGAGCGGGCCAAAGGGACCAGCAGATAGAACACGGTGTCGAAGAACACGGGGATCGACAGCACGTAGCCGGTGGCGCACAGGGCCGTCGCACCTCGCTCCACGCCCAGCCGCGCGAGGAACGCCTTGACGATCCGGTCCGCCGCCCCGCTGTCCATCATCGCCTTGCCGGCGATCGACGCCAGCGCGATGACGACGCCGATGCTCCCCGCCGTGCGGCCGAAGCCCTCGGCCACGCGAGCCATCTTCACCGCCGGCTCACCGGGTGCGAGCAAGCTGACCACGATCGCGGCGGTGATCAGCGCCAGGAACGCGTTCAGGCGGAGCAGGAGGATCGCCCCGAGGATCGTGGCCATTCCAACGAGCAGGATCAGCGCAGGATGCATGGGCGACAATGTACTGGGAGAAACCGAGTATCGCCGATCAGACGCAGACTCTGCTCCGTCGTGTCGCAAGGGCTACACCGACGAAGTACCTTTCCCGGAGGCTTCCCCAGGTCATCATTCCCCACTCCGGGCACTGCTGGATGGAAGACATTCCGGGTGCATGGCCCCAATTGCCGTTGAGCGATTGG
>DATHGL010000355.1:0-3950 GCA_035317625.1 Gemmatimonadales bacterium
AGCCCCATCTCTGGCCGCCGACAAATGGCGCAGACACCACCTTGCGCAGCCAGTAGGGCGTCGTACATCTCCGGGGTAATCCCGAACTTCCGCTTCAACGCCCTGACCCGTTGCTTGGGCTTTTCGACAGCATGATACTGAGCTCGCTTCCTCGCCTTGACCTCATCCGGGTGTCGCGCTCGGTAGCGCGCTTGTCTCGCTCTCACACTCTCCGGGTGTTTTTGTGCCCATCGCTTGGAATGTTCGGCACACTGCTCGCGGTGAGTGCGCCGATATTCGCGCCAGTACGCCCTATTCGCCTCCTGGTCTTTCCGTGGCATCGGTCCCTTTCTTGAAATTGGTTAACCTCTTGGACGCAAACTGAATCGTTGAAATCCCCATATGCGCGGCGACAAAGAGCAACCACCCGTCGGGGATGTGCCACCCGAGCCACGAGGCGAGGAGCGTCGCCCACGCGAGCCCGATGCCGGACACGATGATCGCGTTCGTCGTCGGCACGGTGGCGAGCCAGCGCATCAGCGGGGGCTATGCGCGAGCAAGAAGTTCGCCACGGCGAGGGCGCACATCAGGCCGCCCAAGATCAGCGAGACCAGCCGCTGGTTGCGGGCGATCGCGTTCGCCATGTCCGCCGCGTCCGCGCGGAGGCGATCAGCGGTGGCCACTTGGTCGGCGCGCAGCCGCTCGGCGAGGAGCGTGTTCTCCGCCGTCACCTGGAGTTTCCACGACGCGAGGTCGCGCTGGGTCAGATCGTAGACCGACTTCTGCACGAGTTCGGTGCGGTCGGCGAGCTGGCGGGTGTGCGCGCCATTCAACTCTTCCAGGCGGCGCGCCATCTCGGCCTCGTACCGCAGCCGCTCGGCGTTGGCCATCATGACCGCCTGCTCCCGCAGCTCGCGCTCGTGCTTGATCTGCTCCTTGAGCACGGCCAAGTCCGCCGCCGCGGCATCCCGCTCGGCATCGGTCACCGCCAGCGCCCCGCACTCCCGGGGGCCTCCGCATCCGCGCTCATGGCGCAGTCGGCGTCACGGAGCCTCGCTCGCGAAGCGCATCAGCGTCTGCCGGAGCGGACCCGGCGCCATCCCCGAGTGCGCGAGAGTGGCATCGAGTGCGGCCACGAGCGCCAGCACTTGGTCATCCGAGAGCCGGCGAAAGAACCGCACGGCCTTCTGATTCCGGCGCGCGACAGGCGGGGCCCCAGGGGTCGTGATGGGCGCGGCCGCGATCCCCGGGGCCAGGGCGAACTTCATCCCGCGTACCGCTGGACCGCAGCGAGCGCCTGACTACTGCCCGCCCGCTCCAACAGGGCGTTCAGCGCCTGCTGCAACGCGGGCGTCGGGTGGGGCTGCTCGAGCGCGGCATCGACGACGTGCCAGAGCAACGCGCGCAGCGGGGGCTCGGGACGGATCATTCCACCTCCCGCCGATAGTTCTCGGCGCGCTCATGCTGCATGAGGGCAATCACCGTCCAGCCCACAGCCGCCCAGTGCCGAGTCGCGACACAAGCCACGACGCTGAACACGCAGGCCGCGCGAAAACTCCAAGCGAGGACATTGCCCCGGCTCCACGGCCACACTCTGGACTCCGGGCGGATCATGGGAGGGGGCGGGCGAAGCGCGCCCAGATGGCCGGCCAGAGCCCCGGCCAGAGCCGGCGCGCCACCCGATCGAGCCGACACGCGAGCCGGGGCGCCCGCACCCAATGCGGATGGCCGCTCACGGCGCCCCGTCCGGGCCCGGAGCTTCAACTTCAACGTCATCGTCCCTGTCAGGCCCCCAGACCTGCTTCTCCGCCTCGCAACACGAGCGGCACATCGCGCCGCCGCACTCACCACACTCACACGGCGGGTTGTACCCGCCGCAGTCGTCGAGGTGAAAGTCCTCGCCGCACTCCATGCAGAAGCCGTCCCCCGTGTCGCTCACTGGGGCCCCGGCACGCGGACGAAGGGACGAATCGTAGACGGCGCTTGTGGCTGTAGCGGCTGCCCGAAGTTCAGTTGCCGCAACCAGAGGCGGCCCGTGAAGAGCACCGACAGGCGCTCGCGCCACGACAGCGCCCAGAGCGAAATGGTCTCGCGTTCATTCGTGTACGCCGGAAGCGGCAAGTAGGGCGGTTGATCCTCTGCCCATACGACCGTTTGCTCAGGAAAACGGACTGGCTTCATTGCGGCCCCGGCACGGGGACCACGCCCTCGACCGGCTCATACGTCGCGACGAAGATGTCGGGCTTGCACGGATACAGTTCCCCCTGCACGCCCCGGATGATCCAGTCGCCCACCTCAGCGCGCATCGTGCCTTCGAGCGTGACGATGTTGAGCGAGCCATCGGCGTTCCGGGTCACCGGGGGCGTGGTCAGCGGCGCGAACGCGAAGCCCCCGAAGCGATCCCCGGCGCTCTCCTCAAGCCACGCCACAATCGGCGGCCACGTCCCGTGATTGCACGTCGCTTCAATTACGACCGGCTTCTTGCGGAACTTCATGGCGGTGTGAAGGTCGCCTTCACGGTGACCTGCATGAGGGTGCGCCCATCCGCATCCGCGAACACCGGCAACGGGCCGCGCGTGCAGACCGTGCTCGCCACTGCCTCGCAGCCGAGCATACTCAACCACGAGGCGCGAATCCCGAAGATCGGTGGTCCCGGTGGAGGCGTGACGGTCCCCGGCAGCACGGACACGGCGATCCGCACCGCTTGCCCGCCCGCACTCGCCGTCAACGTCGCGGTCCCCGCCATCGTGGCGTAGGCCACCACCCCTTGCGTCACGGTCGCGTAGGGTTGGCGGATCCGTAGGACCGCGGAATCACTGGACGCCCACGTGACCTCGGCCCCGAGCACCCGCCCAGCCGAGTCGAGCGGCACCGCTTCCACGGGGGTCTCGCTCCCCGCGAGCAGGCTGAACGCGAGCGGACTCGGCCGGAGCCGCGCGACGCCGCCACTCGGCGGGGGCGGCGGACTCGTGGTCGTATCGACCCCGGTGCCCACGAGGTTCAGGGGGAACGGGCCGCCCGTGGTCTGGACGAGGTTCGTCCCGGTCGCGCCCCCCACGCGGGTGGGCGTGAAGCGGTACTGCAGGACGCAGCTCGCCCCGGGAGCCAGCGCGAGACAGTTGTCCGTGATGTAGCTGAACGGCGGCGCCCCGGTCATGCTTGAGTGCGCGACACACCCGCTGGGCATGGGGTCCGGGCCGCAGGAGCTGATCGGCGTGCTCCCCGTGTTCGTGAGCGTACTCTGCAACACGTCACTCGATTGGCCGAGCCGCACGGGCCCGAAGTCGAGCGGCTGCGGGTAATACTCGGCCCGCGCGGGGGGAGGTGCCGCGAGCGCGGTGAGCTGCCAGTTGCACACCGTATGCGACGCCGGGGTGCTCGCGTAGACCACCCAGTAGCCCAACGCCTGCACGGTGTCTTGCGTCGAGCGGAAGCGGAAGTCCTGCGCGAGGACCACCTCGGGACCGGTCCCCGACTTCACGTACGCGGTGAACCGATGCGTTGGGACCCGCACGATCACCCGGAAGTGATACCGCACCCCGGCGGTGTAGGCGAACGCCGTCGTCGCCGCGTAGGCGGTCCCGTTGTACGCGTCGATCCGGTTCGTGGTGGTGAACCGCGTAATGACGGCGAGCTGCGCGTAGGACAGCGTCGGCGTGGCCGCCCCGACGAGTCGCGCGGCGAGCCCCGTGTGCCCGTCGATCCCCGCGGCATTCGGGGTGTCGTCGTACTCGACGACGAAGGAATCCCGCTGCGTCGCGAACGGCAGATTTTTCCAGACGAGGCCCGCGCTGGTGGTGCACACCTCCTGCGCCCCCGCGGCCGACGCGAGGCCGAGGAGCGCGGCGACGACCCCCAGGCTCCTCATGGCGCCACCGGCCTTGGGCCCGTAGTACTGCACGACCCACCCGGCCACGCGGACCGCCACGGCGATCCCCACGCCGTTGGCGAGCGCGCCGAGGGTGATGTGC
>DATHGL010000356.1:0-8338 GCA_035317625.1 Gemmatimonadales bacterium
GAGCCGGCGCGTGCCCTCGTGCATGTCGGCCTTGGTGTTGTTGACCCAGCCGCCCACGATGTCGAGGAAGTAGGCGTCCACGCCGTAGCGCTCGATGACGTCCGCTATGCGCGCCGTGAGCCAGCGGCGCCACGAATCGACGCCGGGGTTCATGTACGCGAGCCATCCCTCTTGGTGGCGGTCGTTGTCCCAGTCCACCCAGTTCAAGTCGAAGGCGTCGGCGTCCACCCTGGCCGTCGCCGCGTCAGCGATCTGCCGGAACGCGGGTTGACGGCGATTCGCCGCGTTGGCGCCGAACATGGGCATGATGTGGAAGCCGAGCCCGTGGCCCTCGGTTACGAGCCGCCGGAACCCCGCCTCGCCGCCCAGGCGCTGGGCGGCGCGGTAGGTTGGATAGTCCCAGTAGTAGCGTCCGTCCCAGGCCGAGATGAACACGAGCACGCGGTCCGCCGGAATCTGCGCGGCGATCCACTCGAGAATCGTGAGCATCTTGGCATAGTCGTTGAAGACGTACCCGGTGTAATGCATGCCGTGCAGCGTGACGACGAGCGCCGTGCGTCGCAGCCAGGCGGGGACATCACTGCGCGATTCCCAGCGCGGCCACCGGTACACCTTCTCGAGGTGCGCGTAGTGCGGCGCGACCGCCGCCTCGAGCGTGGTGGCGCGACCCGCCCGCCACGCCGGGACCTGCACGCGAGACTGGTCGAGCCAGCCCTCCACTTCGTGCACCAGTTCGACGCGGTATCCCCGCTCGCCCGGCTGAAAGTAGAAGCGCTTGGTGCGCACGCGGTCATCGAGCGAGGAGAGCGCGACAAATTCCTGTTCGCTCGCTTGCACGACGGCAAGCGGCGTCCCCATGCCTCCCGCGGTATTGCCGCCGAACAAGTCACCGCCGCCGAAGGGATAACCCCACAGCACCTCGTTGTCCCGGGGGTCGAACGGGCCTGCACCGCCGTTCGCGAGCTTGCCGCGTGGCACGCCTCGCAGCACGGTGGTCACGGCCTTGATGGGCTGATCCATTTCGGCGGTGACGTCCCACAGGACGGCGTCGCCTTCGGTGCGGAGCCGCGCGCTGACGCGGCCCGGCGCGCGCTCCTGCCCCCCCGCCCACACGAGTCCCGTGGCCCTGACCTCGAGACCATCGCTCGTTTCCGCCGCCGTCATCCGGCTCGTGTCGAGTCCGTAGGCGTTCTCCCGCGAGAAGACGAGGAAGCCGAACCGCAGCCCCGCGAACTCCACCGACGGCTCGGGAAAGTCGAAGCTGAACTTCTGGAACGCGCGGCCGCGCGGCGGCACGAACACCTCGCTGGTGGAGGTGAGCGGGAGCAGCGGCGCGCTCGCGCGCGGCGGGAGGACGGCGCCATCCGTGCCGGGGGGGAGGAGCGCACCCGCGCCGGCCGCGCCGACGGCCTTCAACCAGTCGCGACGAGAGAGTGGGTCGATCATGCGCTGAAAGATGGCGACGAGGGGGCTTCCTTGACACGGGCCGGGTGACGTGTAGTGTGGCCCTCCCGAACCCCCCGAGGAGCCTCCGTGAGCGGCTGGGATTGGCTGATCATTCTGCTGTACTTCGGCTTGTTGCTCGGCCTCACCGGGTGGGCGATCCGGATGAACAAGGACACGGCCGACGATTACTTCCTCGCCAGCCGCAACCTCGGCTGGCTCATCGTCGGGGCGTCCATCTTCGCCTCCAACATCGGCTCCGAGCATCTGGTCGGGCTCGCGGGCGCGGGGGCGACCAGCGGGGTGGCGCTGGCGCACTACGAGCTGCACGCCTGGTGCCTGCTCGTGCTGGGCTGGGTGTTCGTCCCGTTCTACACGCGCTCGCTGGTCTACACCATGCCGGAGTTCCTGGAGCGACGCTTCTCGCCGGCGGCGCGCTGGGTGCTGTCCATCATTTCCCTCGTCGCCTACGTCCTGACCAAATTCGCGGTCGGCATTTTCGCGGGCGGGGTCGTCTTCGCCACACTGCTGCCGGACGTCCAGCTGCGCCTGGGCGGGGCCGCGTTCAACAGCTTCTGGGTCGGCTCCGTCGCCGTCGTGGTGTTGACGGGGCTGTACACCGTCGCCGGGGGGATGCGGGGCGTCGCCTACACCGAGGCGGTGCAGACCGTCATCCTCGTCATCGGGTCGGTCCTCGTCACCGCGTTCGGGTTGGCCCGGCTCGGCGGCTGGCACGAACTCCGCGCCGCCCTGCCGTCGGACATGTTCAACCTGTGGAAGCCGCTGATCCCGGCCGGGGTTGAGGGAACATGGGCGCCCGTCAGGGAATCGACCCGCATCGCCTGGTACTTCAACGGCAACTATCCGTGGCTGGGCATGCTCTTCTGCGCGCCGATCATCGGCCTGTGGTACTGGACCACGGACCAGTACATCGTGCAGCGGGCGCTCGGCGCTCCGAATGAGCAAGAAGCCCGGCGCGGGTCGATCTTCGCCGCGTACCTGAAGCTCCTCCCCGTGTGGATTTTCATCATTCCCGGCATGATCGCGCTGGCGCTGGCCCGGACCGGGAAGGTGCCCGCCCTCGCTTCCATGGTGGACGCCTCCGGCACCGCCATTCCCGACGCGGCCCAGGCGGCCTTTCCGTTGATGGTGAAATCGATCCTGCCCTCGGGCGTGCGCGGCCTCGTGGTGGCCGGGCTCCTCGCCGCGCTGATGAGCTCGCTCGCGGGCGCCTTCAACGCCTGCTCGACGCTCTTCACCATGGACCTGTACCAGAAGTTCCGGCCCGGCGCCAGCCAGCATCAGCTCGTCTGGACGGGCCGCGTCGCCACGGCGGTGATGGTGCTCATCGGGTTGCTCTGGATCCCCGTGATTCAAGGCGGCAAGGGCCTGTACGACTACCTCCAGGGCGTGCAGGGCTACCTCGCGCCTCCGATTTTCACGGTGTTTTTCTTCGGCGTGTTCATGAAACGCCTCAACGCGCCGGGCGCGCTGGCGGCGCTCGTCGTGGGCTTCTTGCTCGGCGCTTTTCGTCTCGCCGTCGACACGCCCGTCAGCCTGCAGCTCGGGGGTCTGACGCACGGTTACGCTCCCGGCTCGTTCCTGTGGATCGTGAATAACATCTACTTCCAGTACTACAGCCTGTTCATCTTCATCGTCTCGGCGGTGACCATGGTGGTGGTGAGCTACCTGACGCCGGCGCCCGTGGAGGAGCGCTTGACGGGCCTCACGTTAGCGACGGTCACGGCGGAGCAGCGGCAGCGGTCGCGCGCGAGCTGGAACCGGGGCGACGTGATCGCCTCAGGCGTCGTGCTGGTGCTGATTCTCGCGGCGTACCTGTATTTCCGGGGCTGACGGGCGCTGGCAGAGAGTCAAGACGACATGGGCGCTCCAGCCAGCGATCTCAAGGTAGCGGCCGCGCGATCACGTAGTAGTTGGAATCCACCGCGAACGCCGCGCTGTCGGCGGGCTCGAGCCTCGCCGGCTGCCATGTCTCGGTCGGGTGCAACAGCGTGGACCGGCCACTCGAGAGGACGACCCTGACGGGCATGGCGAAGCCGGACACGATGTCGGCCCAGCGATAGTACAGGGTCGGCCCCGCGATCCTGTACTCCAACGCCGGGATCCACGTAGTGCGAAGGTACTGGTCGAACACCGGGGCCAGATCGATCCCAGCCGCGGCGCTGATGTACGTCTCGATGTCCTTCCCCATCACCGTCCGATGCCAGAAGGTCCGATTCAGGCCGCGGAGGATGCCGCGCCATTTCTCATCGTCCCCCACGAGCTGGCGGATGGTGTGCAGCATGTTCCCGCCCTTGGGGTACATGTCGGCTGAGCCCTGATCGTTCACCCCATAAGCAGGAATGACGGGGCGGTCGTTGCGGATGCCGCGACGGATGCCGATGGTGTACTGGGCGCCGGCCGACTTCCCAAAGAGGCACTCCGTGTACAGCCCTTCGGCGTAGTTCGCGAAGCTCTCATGCACCCACATGTCGGCGTTGTCCTTCGCCGTGATATTGTTGCCAAACCACTCGTGAGCGCTCTCGTGCACGATGATGAAGTCCCACTGCATGCCGAGCCGCGTGCCGGAGGCGTCGCGCCCGCGGTAGCCGTTCGCGTACCCGTTGCCGTACGCCACGGCGCTCTGGTGCTCCATGCCGGTGTTCGGCACCTCGATCAGCTTGTACCCGTCCTCATACCAGGGATACGGCCCGAACCAGTGCTCGAAGCACTGGAGCATCGACTTGGCTTGGGGGAACTGCCGCTTCGCGGCCTCGAGGTGATAGCTGAGCGGCCAGAAGTCGAGCGTCAGCTTCCCCCGCTCACCCTCGAACACGTCGCTGTAGTGCGCGTAGCCGCCTGCCGCGACGGCGATCGCGTAGTTGTTGATCGGGTTCTCGACGAACCATTCGTAGGTGGTCGTCCCGCCGGGGTGGCGGGTCGTCGCGCGGAGCCGGCCGTTGGAGACGTTGATCAGCGGATCGGGCACGGTGAGCGCCACGCGCTGGCTGTCGGGCTCGTCGGCCTGCGTGTCCTTGTTGGGCCACCACACGCTGGCGCCCATCCCCTGGTCGGTGGTGACGATCCAGGGGCGGGCTACGCTGTCCGTGGCCCAGGTGAAGCCACCCTCCCACGGGGGCCGCCTGGCCGGCTGCGGCCGGCCGTGGTAGTAGACAGTGATGGTCTTCGCCTCGCCGGCGCGCTGCGGCGCTGTGAGCGTCGCGAAGAAGGCGTTCCCCTCGCGCCGGAATGTCACGGCGCGAGCGTCCTGGACCATGCTGTCGACTTCGAGGGGCACCATCAGATCGATCTGCAGCTCTGGAGCGGGAGCGAGGACGCGGTAGGTGATGGCGTTGTATCCCCGAACGCTCGAGTCCGCCGGACTGATCGTGACGTGCAAATCGTAAAAGGTCACGTCCCACCAGGCGCGCGCGGGCGTCGTGAACGAGCCACGCAGCGTGTCGGCACGGGTGAAGCTCCGCGCCGTCTGCGCGCCGCCGAGGGCGAGCGGGCTCGCCAGCAGCGCGGCGACGAGGAGGGGATATCGCATGGCAGACAAGTCTATCAGCCGCCGTCGTTTCCGGAATGGTGCCGGGGCGCGATGCGCCACCGCCGGCCGCTGCCAGGCGCACGATCCGCGCCCACCGCGGTTGGTGCTCGCAGCGGGGACGCGGCCGTGAGGCGACGCAGCAACTGATACATCAGCGCCGCAGCGGTTGCGCAAGGGGTCACGGGGTGCCAGTGTTTGCGGAGGAATGGATTTCCCGTGCATCGGATTCGGGACATCTACGAGATCATCGGCGCCCTGGAGTCGACGCTCCTCCGAAACGTCGCCAAACACATCACCCCCGCCGCTTCGTGCGACGCTACTACGCGGCCCCGAGCGGTGACGCGGCTGCAGACGACGGACACCCAGATGGAGATTCTGCATGACGCTCTCCCGCCGGAACGCCCTCAAGCTCGGTCTGGGGGCGGGTGCCCTGCCCCTGTTGGGTGGCTTTCCCCTGGCCGCCCCGGGGGAAGCGGCCGCACGGCATACCAGGGAGCGCGACGTCGTCCGGGCCCGGCCGCTCCCGTTGAGCGCCGTGCGCTTGACGGGCGGGCCGCTCAAACATGCGCAAGAGCTCGATCGGCGGTACCTGCTCGCGCTCGAGCCCGATCGCATGTTGGCGTATTACCGCCAGCGCGCCGGCCTCGCGCCCCAAGCGGAGCCGTACGGCGGCTGGGATGGTGGCGGCCGGAATCTCACGGGACACATCGCGGGACACTACCTCTCCGCCGTGAGCTTGATGTGGGCCGCCACCGGAGACCGGCGCTTCAAGGACCGGGCCGATTACGTCGTTGCGGAGCTGAAGCAGGTACAGGACAAGCATGGGGACGGCTACCTGAGCGCTTTGGAGGGCGGCCGCAGGGCCTTCGGCGACCTGGCCCGAGGGGAGATCCGCTCCGCCGCCTTCGACCTGAACGGCGAGTGGTCACCGTGGTACACGTTGCACAAGACCTACGCCGGTCTGCGCGACGCCTACCGCCACACGGGGAACCAGACGGCCCTGGACGTCGAGACCAAGTTCGCGGCGTGGGCCGAGAAGATTCTCTCGGGATTGAACGACGCCCAGCTCCAGCACATGCTGAATACCGAGTTCGGCGGCATGAACGAGGTGCTCGCCGATCTCTACGCCGACACGGCCGAGGAGCGCTGGCTCGCCCTCTCCTACCAGTTCGAGCATCGCTCGTTCATCGAGCCGCTGCGACGCCATCAGGACGACCTCGCGGGCACGCACGGCAACACGCAGGTGCCCAAGCTCATCGGCTCGGCGGCCCGGTTCGCGTACACCGGCAAGCCGGAGGACCTCCTGGCCGCGACCTTCTTTTGGGACCAGGTGGTACAGCACCACAGCTTCTCGAGCGGCGGCCACGGCAAGGACGAGTACTTCGGACCGCCGGACCAACTGAGCGATTGGAGCGACGGCCGGACGTGCGAGACGTGCAACACCTACAACATGCTCAAGCTGACCAGGCGCCTGTTCTCCGTGTTGCCCGATCCCCAATACGCCGATTACCACGAGCGGGCCCTGTTCAACCACATCCTCGCGTCCATCGACCCCGAGGACGGCCGCGTCTGCTACATGGTGCCGGTGGGTGGGGGCAATCAAGGTGTGACCCACGAGTATCAGGACATGCTCCGCGACTTCACCTGCGACGTGGGCACGGGCATGGAGAGCCACGCCCTCCACGGCTACGGGATCTACTATGAGGCCGGTGATCGACTGTGGGTCAATCTGTACGCGCCCTCCACCGCGGGTTGGGCGGCGGCCGGCGTGCAGCTGGCCGTGCAGACGGACTTCCCCGAGGGCGAGACGGCGAGGGTCACGCTCGAACTTCGTACACCGCGGGAATTCACGCTGGCGTTGCGCCGTCCCTACTGGGCCGGCTCAGGGTTTCAGGCGAAGGTCAACGGCCAAACGCTGGTCGCGGCCGTCGCGGCAGCGGAACCGCCACGCGCCGACGACCGGCGCCGCCGGAGCCAGTACCGAGACTCCGAGCCCGATGTGAGCTCGTACGTGGAGCTGAAACGAGTTTGGAGAACCGGCGACGTGGTAGAACTCGCCCTCCCCAAGGCGCTGCGCCTCGAGGCCCTTCCGGACAATCCTCGCCGCGCGTCGCTCATGTGGGGTCCGCTGGTGCTCGCGGGGGATCTGGGGCCCGAGCCCGCAAGGCGGAGAGGGGAGGGCCAAGCAGAGGGGCCGAAGGTCCCGGTCTTCGTGGCGGCCGAGCGGCCCGTGGCGACGTGGCTGCAGCCCGGCCCCGGCGCTCCCGGCCGGTTCAAGAGCGACGGGGTGGGGCGGGAGCCCGATGCCGCGGCCCGAGTGAGTGACGTCGAGTTTCAGCCGTTCTTCCGTCTGCACCGGCGCACGTACTCGACGTATTGGGACCTCTTCACGCCGGCCGAATGGGAGACCAAGCAGGCCGAATACGCCGCCGCAGGGGAACGGCTGCGGAAGCTCGAAGCCGCCACCGTCGCCTGGCTGCAGCCGGGAGAGGTCGTCTTCGAGCGTCAGTTCAACTACCAGGCCGGCGAGGGCGCGGTCCCGCAGCGGCTTTTGGGCCGCCCGGGACGGCGGGGGACGAGCTGGTTCTCCTATGACGTGCCGGTGGATGCCGCGCATCCCATGATCCTGCTGGCGACGTATTACAGCGGCGACCGGCGCGGCACGCCGGCGGAGTTCGAGATCGACGTCGACAGTCGGCGCGTGGCCGACCAGGAGCTGCACCTCACCGAACCGCACCGCTTCTTCGACGTCGAGTATCCCATTCCTCAACAGCTGGTCCGTGGCAAGGCCAGGGTGACGGTGCGCTTTCAGGCGAAGACCGGGAGCCAGATCGCAACGGTATTCGCGCTGCGGATGATTCGTGGCGACGCGGAGCGGTAGAGGACGGCGTCCGACCAGGCGCGCTTCGCCAGGACGACGAAGGAGGCTACCTGGCGCGGGTTCTCAAAGCACCGTGACGGCCTCCCGCGTCGCGCCCAAAGGTGACTCAGGCCGAAGCCTCGCACGTCGTGCGCGCGGTGCCGTCGCGGCCCTCTGCGCGCTGCTCTTCGCCCCGTGGCCGGCGGCGGCTCAGCGGAGCACGCTGGACTTTGATCGCGGGTGGCGCTTCCACCTCGGGGACCTGTCCGGGGCCGAGGCGCCTGGCTTCGACGACTCCGGGTGGCGCACGCTGGATGTGCCGCACGATTGGAGCATCGAGGGCCAGTTCAGCGATACGAACCCCGCGGGAGCGGGTGGGGGAGCGCTGCCCGGCGGTGTGGGGTGGTACCGCAAGGCCTTTTCGGTCGCACAGCGGGATGCCGGCGAACTGGTGTTCGTCGAGTTCGACGGCGTGTACCGGAACA
>DATHGL010000357.1:0-3418 GCA_035317625.1 Gemmatimonadales bacterium
CGCCTTGAACCTGCTGTTCGGCGTCCCGCTGCCCTGGGGGATCGCCATCACGGCGCTCGACGTGCTGCTGGTGCTGCTGCTCCAGAACAAGGGCTTCCGGCTGCTCGAGGCCCTCGTGGTGGTGCTGATCGCGACGATCGCCGGGTGCTTCCTCTTCGAGATCGTGATCTCGCGGCCCGACCTGGGCGCGGTGGCGCGCGGCTTCGTGCCCGCCGCCGCGATTCTGCGCGACCCCCTGAAGCTGTACATCGCGATCGGGATCCTGGGCGCGACCGTCATGCCGCACAATCTCTACCTGCACTCGTCCATCGTCCAAACTCGGGCGTACGAGGAGAACGCGGCGGGGAAGCGCATGGCGGTCAAGTACGCCTTTCTCGACTCGACCGTCGCGTTGAGCTTCGCGCTGTTCATCAACGCGGCGATCCTCATCGTCGCGGCCGCCACGTTCCACAAGGCGGGTCGCACCGGGGTGGCCGAGATCCAGGAAGCGTACCAGCTGCTCACGCCGCTGCTCGGCGTGGCGGGCGCGAGCGCCGTGTTCGCGTTCGCCCTGCTCGCGTCCGGTCAGAACTCGACGCTCACCGGCACGCTCGCCGGGCAGATCGTGATGGAAGGGTTCCTGAACATCCGCATCCGGCCGTGGCTGCGGCGCCTCATCACGCGGGGCATCGCGATTGTGCCCGCCGCCCTGACCGCTATCTTTTTCGGGGAGAACGGGACCGCGCGACTCCTCATCCTCAGTCAGGTGATCCTCAGCCTGCAGCTTTCCTTCGCTGTGTTTCCGCTCGTGTGGTTCACGTCGGACCGGGCCAAGATGGGCGAGTTCGTGAACCCGTCGTGGCTCAAGGCGCTCGCGTACGCGGTGGCCGTCGTGATCGCCGCCCTCAACGGCTGGCTGCTCGTGCAGGCCGTGCGCGGCTGGCTCGGCTGATGTACCGGCGGATCCTCGTTCCCCTCGAGCACTCTCCCGCCGACGAGACGATCCTCACGCACGTGCGGCTGCTGGCCAAACGTCTGGGCTCGGCCATCGTGCTGGTGCACGTGGCGGACGGGTGGGTGGCCCGGAACATCAACGAGCTCGAGCTGCGGGAATCGGAGGAGATGCGGGAGGACCGCGCCTACCTGGAGGAGGTCTGCGCCGGGCTCGAGAAGGAGGGGTTCGACGCCGACGCCGTGCTCGCGGCTGGTGACCCCGCCAAGGAGATCGCCGCCGCCGCCGAGCGCGAGCGCTGCGACCTGATCGCCATGGCCACCCACGGCCACCGGTTACTGGAGGATGTGGTCAAAGGCAGCACCGCGACAGCATTACGACATCAGACGAAGATTCCGATCTTAATGGTCCGGGCGGAAAAGAAGTAACATCATACCGTTCTTGCCTGCTCCAGCGCCCGCAGCAGGCCGCCCAGTCTCCGGTCGCGGGCTCCCCGCAGCTCCTCGATCTGGTCCTTGTACGCCCGCTCGATGCTGTGGATCAGCGCGCGTTGCTGCTCGGGCTCGAGTCGTTGCCAGGTAGGGAGCTCACCCCACCACACCTCGAAGCTGCCGAGCAGCTCCTGCAGGAACAGCGTGACACCGCCGTCCCCCGCGGCGAGATGGTACGTGAGGTGCGGCCCCGCGGCCGCCCACCCGAGCGCGGGCCCGAGCGAGACGGCGCGGTCGAGCTCGTCCACGTCGATCACGCCCTGCAGGACCAGATCGATACACTGGCGCCAGACCGCGGCGGCAATGCGCCCCACCACATACCCGGGAATCGGCTTTTTCAGGAGAATGGGGATGCGGCCGAGCGCGCGCAGATACTCCTGCGCGCGGACGACCGTGGCCGCGGTGGTGCGCGTCCCCGGCACCACTTCCACCAGCGGGATCAGCTCGGGCGGGTTTAGAGGATGGGTCACCACGCAGCGGTCCTGACGGCGGCAGCGCGCGAACACGTCGTTGGGCAGGAGGCCGCTCGAGGAGCTCGAGAGCAGGGCGTCCGGCGCGGCCACCTGCTCGATCGAGTCGAACAGCTTCTGCTTCGCGATCACGTCCTCGGGGATCGCCTCGATCACCCAGTCGGCATCCTTCACGGCTTGGAGCAGGCTCCGCGCCTGCGAAAACTCGAGCAGCCCGCGCTCCACGATGCCCTGGGTGGCGCGCTCCAGCGCCACCAGCGCCCGCGTGCGGCGCGGCACTTCCTGCTCCGCGCGCTCGAGCCCCCGAGCGCTGGCGTCGAACACCGTCACCGGCCAGCCGGCCGAGGCGCACAGCGCCGCCCAGCCGCAGCCGATGTCGCCGGCGCCGATGACGGCGACCTTGCGTGGCATCGTCACGCGTGCGCCTCCTGGGGCGCGGGCGGGGCGACGGCCTGTCGCACCGCCCAGCGGAACACGCGCTCCGACAAGAGCGGGCGCACCAGCGCCAGGTCCACCCGCGTCGCCACCAGCACGCGGGCCCCGGCGGGGTCGACGCGCGTGTGCCCGCGATGCTCCCCATCCTCCAGATCCACCACCAGCCGCTGCTCCTCGAATGTCAGGGAGCCCGGCTTCACGAGCGCCGCGATCGGCAACACGTCGTTCACGATGCAGCCGTCCAGCCCCTCCGCCCGCTGGTGGAACTCGATGTAGAAGCGCAGCGCATCCTGGATCCAGCGCGCCAGCGGCGCCCCCGAATGCGCCAACCGCGTCACTTCGCTCGGGGCGAGCACCATCTGGCGCGTGACGTCGAGACCCACCATCTCGGTCGGCAGCTCGGCGCGCAGCACGATGTCCAGCGCCTCGGGATCGCACCAGGCGTTGAACTCCGAGTAGCGGGTCGTGTTTCCCTGGGCGGCGATGTTGCCGATCATCGCGATGTGGCGTCCGACCTTGGCGCGCACCAGCTCGGGATCCTGCCGCAGCGCGAGCGCCAGGCTCGTCACCGGACCCAGGGTCACGAGGGTGACCGGGTGCGCCTGCTCGGCCAGCAGCCGGTCGAGCGACTTCACGAAGTCGAGGATCACCCCTGCTGGCGGCAGCTCCGCGTACCCCAGGCCGGACTCGCCGTGCGTCTCCGCGGCCACCGCGAGCGCTCGCTTGAGCGGTCGCCGGGCGCCCACGCCGAGCGTGGTCCGCTTCCCAGCGCGGCGCATGATCGCGACGGCGTTCCGGAACGCGTTCTCCACGAGCGTGTTTCCGTAGGAGACGGAGATGCCCCGCACGTCGAGCTCCGGCGACTCCAGCGCCAGGAACAGCGCCAGCGCGTCGTCGATGCCGGGGTCGGTATCGATCAAAACGGGATGCGGGAGGCGGGAGGCGGGAGGCGTCGGCTCTGGCACGGCTAAACGCTAGGGAGCGCGGACCTCGTTTGCAATAGTCTGGCGCAATTCCCGAAACTCGTCTGCACCGCCGAAGCCGAAGATGCGCTCGATGACCCGGCCGCGCCGGTCGAGGAGCACGGAATA
>DATHGL010000358.1:0-3263 GCA_035317625.1 Gemmatimonadales bacterium
GCTGGAGGGCTAGTGTCAAAGCCTCCCGGGCTCGCTCAAACTCGCACAATGAGTATCGACAGACGCCAAGTGCGTTGTGGGCGAGTGAGAGCGCAACCGTGCTGGGTGAATCCTCAAGGAGACGGATGGCTCTCTCTACGCAGTTGCAAGCTGCGCGAAGATCGTAACAGTGGTACTCGCAAAAGCCGAGCGCGTACCAGGCACTTGGAACGTTCTCGCAGACGAGGTCACTAAGCAGGCGCTTCAGTTCGGAGCGCGCAGTGTCGACCCGTTGGTGGTCGCCAGTTTCGAGGCCGGATCGTGCAAACTCCAAAAGAGCGTTGGCAATTAGCTCTGCGTCATCGGTCTCGCGTGCGGCGGCCAACGCTAGGTCGGCCGCTCGACTGTACTCGATCACCGCCTCGGAGCTGGAAAGATATGCTGCGGCAGCTCTCAAGCGAGTCACCTCCGCAAAGTCTCTAACGTTCAGACCCCTATCGCCACCAAGCTCGTCTAACACTGGCATCGCACGGTCTGCCTTGGATTGATCGATTAGCGCCCTGGCCATGAGCAGTTTGCACTCCTGTGCCGCCGCCCCAGGCGAGACCGTCGACAACAGCGCGGCTAGAATCTGCTCAGCTTCCGACGGCGCACCGACACGTAGTGCCGCCTTTGCACCCTCGAGTCCCATGGGAAGCGCCCGCCTCGGGTCAGACGCCCTCAAGAAGTGCCAAGCGATCTCCAGCGGACGCGCCTGGCCGTCTATCGGCGCCAGCTGCTCCAACACCTCCCCTACCTTGAGATGCAGGTGCTTTCTGGCGGGCCCCGCCACAGAGTAATACGCTTGCGCCCTGATCAGCTCATTCCTAAACTCAAGCCCCCCATGCACCTCTCGCAGGAAGCCCTCCTCCCTCAACCGCGAGAGGGCCTCCCCCGCTGCGGCGGGCGATAGCTCCAGTACCCGGTACAACGGCAGATCCGCAAGGCGGCGGCCGAGCACCGCAGCGAGATCAAGCGCCGCGCGGGTCGGCGTATCCAGCCGACGGATCTGGCGGTCAAACACGGCCCCGATCGTCCGCGGGATGCCGATGTTGGCCGCCGGTTGCGTGTTGAGCGCCTCCAGATCGCCCAGAAGTGAGCTCGAGCCGTGCGCGAGCCATTCCTTAGTTAGGAGCTCGAGCGCAAGAGGATTGCCGTTGCCCGCTTCGAGGATACGCGGGACGGGCACGTCTGCGATCCGTGCTTCGGCCTTGGCAACGCGAGCCGCGATGAGCCGCCCGGCTGCCTCGTGCGGCAGCGGATCGAGTTCCAGCGTCTGGAGTGCCTCGATCGTGCCCTCGGAGACCAGTGCGCTCGGGCCCGCTGCTGTACGTAGCTCGTTGGACCGTGCTGTCAGGATCAGCAAGAGCCGCGTATGCGCGAGCTTGCGCGCCACGATGTGAAGGATGGCGACGGTCGCATCGTCAGCCGCATGGACATCATCGACCACCAGCACGAGCGGACTCTCCTCGGCCGCCGCTTCGACGGCCTTGAGAAACGAGTCCGCGAGTCGGAGAGGAATGACCTCCGCGGACCACTCCACCGGCTTGGGCACGCCGGGGAACGCGGTGAAGATCTCCGGCGACACGCGTGTCAACTCGCTCAACGCCTCCGGCTCGGCGCCTCCGATCGCGCGTTGCATTGTGAGCTGCTTGATCAGCTCGGCGAGTACGCCGAATGGGAGCTCGCGCTCCGCGTCGTACGCTTGGGCGCGTGCAATCGCCGCGCCCTCCATCTGACAGGTCGATACGAACGCGTTGGTGAGCGTCGTCTTGCCCACGCCGGGGTCGCCGAGCAGCACGACGATGCGTGGCTCGCGACGTCGCACCTCCAACCAGGCGTCGTACAGACGGGCGAACTCGCGCTCGCGGCCGATCAGAGTCTCTGCTTCGAACCGCCGCTCCTGCCGCTCGGACACCTGCCCGGCTCCCGTGTGCCGTGGCGCCGTGCGCCGCCCTTCGCGGAGCAGATCGGCGATCCGGACGAGATCCGCACTCGGCTTCGCTCCCAGCTCCGCGGCGAGGCCCACTTCGAACCGGCCATAGACCTTGAGGGCATTCGTCCGGTCACCCACCCAGGCCCGCGCCTCCATGACGCCGCGCACGCCGTCTTCGGACAAGGGGTCCAGGTCGAGCAGGACCTGAGCGTGCTTCTCGACGGTCGCAAAGTCTCCGATCCGTCGACCGGCATCCATCTGGTTCACGAGGCAGTCCCGGATCCGCGGCATCAGCTTCGCCCGCCACTCGTCCTTCCACTGCTCGAACTGTACCGCCCCCGGCACCTCAAAGCCGTCGAGGAATGGGCCGCGAATCTCGATCTCGCAGGTGTCCAGCCGTCTCACGTCCGCGTCAACCGCGCCCACGACGAGCCCAATCGAGGCGCGCTGCACGACTAGACGGTCGCGTCCGACCTTCTCCTTGAGGACCGTGAGTGCTTGAGCGAGGGAGTGCCGAGCTCGCGGCGCCGGTACGTCGGGCCACAGGAGGTCCATCAGGTAGTCGCGCGTGAGCTTGCGGCCGGCCTCGACCGCAAGCCGGATCAACAGGGCGAAATGCTTGCGCGTGCGGAACCGAATCTGGTCACCGGCCTCGGTGATCAGAAGGGGTGCGCCCAGCGTCAGGAGCTGCAGGTGCGGCGCCAACGGACGGCTCGCGGCGTTTCGGAGTGGTACAATAGGTGGGGAGATCAACGTTGTGTCAACACGTTGGGCTGCAGGTGGTTAAAACACCTGGGACAGGCGGATGGCGGGGAGTGTCAACGCAACGGCACGGCCGGATGGGGCAGGGCCATTCCCGGATCCCTCCCGTCCCGGTGAGAGTCATCACTCACCCATCGGTCCAGCTGGCGATCCGCAGGGTGGTCAGGACCGCGCGGGCACCGGGATACACCGTGACGTCGTAGCTCGTCAACCCGATTATTCGACGTTACAATCGAACCCCCATCCGCATCGGGCAGGCTGCCGGTGCAGGTCACCCCGCGAGGAGGAGTCATGAAGGCGCGTCTCGTCATCCCCATGCTTGCCGTCGCTTGCGTCACCCTGCTCGGCTGCGACCGGGTTCCCACCGCCACCCGAAACCCGGGCGGCCCGTCCTTTATCACCGACGGCACGCTCGATGGTAATGCCCATCCCGCCGTCGTCCTCATCATCATGGATGTCCGCGGCACGCCGACGTTCCGTTGCTCCGGCACGCTCATCGCCCCGAAAGTCGTCCTCACCGCCGGCCACTGCGCCGGCGAACCGGGCG
>DATHGL010000359.1:0-4062 GCA_035317625.1 Gemmatimonadales bacterium
GTGGACGCGGACGGCTCGGTGCGCGTGCCGCGGGTGGTGTGCGCCGTGGATTGCGGACAGGCGGTGAACACCGGCCAGGTCGAGGCGCAGATGCAGGGCGGCATCGTGTTCGGCCTGAGCGCCGCGCTGTACGGGGAGATCACGCTCGCACGCGGCCGCGTGGTGCAGGGAAACTTCGACACCTACCCCGTGGTCCGGATGCCCGAGGCACCGGCGGTGGAAGTCTACATCGTGCCGAGCAGCGACCCTCAGGGCGGCGCCGGCGAGCCAGGTGTGCCGCCGATCGCGCCCGCCGTCTGCAACGCCATCTTCGCAGCCACGGGGAAGCGGATCAGAAAGCTGCCGATCGGGAGAGTCGTCTCGACTTGAGGGAGCAGGTTCGGAACTGCTCCCGGCTCCCGGCTTCCGGTGTTTTAATGCACCACCGTCACCGAGCCCGTCATCTGCGTCGGGTGGATGGTGCAGTGGTAGGTGTATTTTCCGACAGCCGTGAACGTCGTGCTGAAGGTGGTCGTTCCCGACTGATTAGATGAACTGGTAGGCAGGGGTGTGGGGCCGCCCGTATAGGTGACGTTGTGCAGAGTGGTCCCCGAATTCCATGTCCAGGTCACCGTCCCGCCCGTCTGCACCGCCGTGTCTCGGGGCGTGAAGGCGTTGTTGGTCACCGAGACGCCTACGGCCGTCCCCGGCGCTGCCGCCTTCGCGGTGAACTGGGTGGTCGGCACTCCTGTCACTACCACGTTCACCACATACATCGTGGCCGTGCCAAGTGTGTGAATGGTAGTCGCGACGCCGCTCGAGTTCGTCGTGCTCGGGTTGGAGCTGAAACTGCCGTCAGAACCAACCAGCGGCGACCACGCCACGGACACGCCCGGCACCGGGCGGTCATTCGCGTCGAGCACGCTAACACTGTAGGGGACCGGCAGCGGGTTGTTGAAGTACCACTCCTGTTGGTCACCCCCGCTCTTCACGAGGTGGTCCGGCGGTCCGGGTGGCTGGGTGCTGTCGCTGTTGCACGCCAGAGCCGCAACCCCCACGAGCAGGGCCATCGCTTGCTTTCGGATCATCGCGTGTAAGAACGGCCGAAGGGAGCGGCTCCGCAAGGCGCCGCTCCCCGCTCCCTGCTTTCGTAGCTCAGTGCACCACTCTGACGGTCCCCTCCATCCCCGAGTGGAGGGTGCAGTGGTAGGCGTAGGTGCCGGTTGCGGTAAACGTGCTGCTGAAGGTGGTCCCGCCTGCCTGCGTGGGTGAATTGGCCGGCAGGGGGGCCGGGCCGCTCGAATAGGTGACGTTGTGCGGGGTGAGCCCCGAGTTCCACGTCCACGTCACCGTCCCGCCCGTCTTCACAACCGTTTGCTGGGGATTGAAGGAGTTGTTGTTCACGCTGACGTCGTCCGTCGTCGGCGCGGCGGAAGCAGTCGCCGTGAACGTCACTGGCGTCGGCAACCCGCTAAACGTCGCCGTCACGGTCTGCGGGCTGGTTGACCCGATGCTGTCCGTCGTGGTCGCCACGCCTGTTGTGCCGGTCGTGCTCTGGGCCGGATTGACCGCGCCACCACCCGACCCGACCGCCCAGTTCACGACCACACTCGGAACAGCGCAGTTGTTCGCGTCCCGGGCGGTGACGCTCAAAGGTGAGGGAAGCGGGTTGTCGAAGTACCACGCCGCGGGATCGCCGCTGCTCTTCACGAGCTGCGTCGCAACGCCCGGGGTGCACGGCCCCGTACCGCCACCACCGTCGCCACCGCCGCACGCCACCAACAGCGCTACGCCCAGCGCAGGCAATCGACCCCAACGCACGTCGGTCATCGCTTCCTCCCGACTTTAGGTCTGATCCAGGAAGAACAACTGATGTCGATACAACACACAGGGTGGGACGTAGTTCCCGGCACGCCGGGAGGCCACGTCCCACCGCGTCACGCCTGGGTCATGGCAGTCGGAAAATCTGCCCGCGGATCTCGCCGCCGACCATATCGCCCGGCCCGGTGTTTGGTGGGGCCACGCCGTCGTTCGTGTGGATGTTCACGTAGGCCGTCCCATTCCGCATCTGCGCCAGTACCGCGTCTACAACGTCAACCGTGTCCTCGATCAGCGTTCCGCTAAAGTCCAGGCCCTTGGCGGGTAGGGGTGGTACGTAGAGGTTCTGAATCACCCCGCCGGACACGCCCGCCGCGCCCGTGTGAATGTGAGCGAGCGTCACGTTGTCGATGTTCGACAGGTCGATCCGATAGATGAGCGAGGCACCGCTGACCGTGAACACGGCCTGTCCCAACGCGGGTGGCGCAACCGGGGTCTCTACCTGAGCGCCGTTGAGAAACGCAACGAACCGTTCCGGCGCAGGTGGTATGGAGGTCAGCCCTACCTCGTCCTTGCAGCTCCCGACGGCCAGAACCACTGCCAGCGTTCCTACGCCAAACACCAGACGGCCGCGCATAGCAAGCCTCCTCAAGGTTTGGGGTCCACACCTCCAACAACCCTTAGGCTTACCTGCGCCGCGAGCTTTGTTCAAGTCGCCATTTGTTATAGAATTGTCAGGACCGCGGCAGGCGCACCGCGCGCCACGGGCACCGAGCGGTGAGCGCGCGCCACACTGCCCGGACCACCGTGTCGGGCGGCGGCGCACGCTCCGCGACCGGAATCTACGACCTCCGCGCCAGCATCGCCGCGCGCACTCGCAGCGCCGCGTCGATGTCGCCGAGCGAAATCGGGGCGGGGACCGTCCACGAGCCGCGCTGCATCGTGGGCACGCGGATCGCCGCCACGTCGCCGTCTGGTCCCAGGTCGACCACCGCGGTCGCGGCGTCGTCCGGGCCCTGGTTGGCCTTGATCACCAGCGTCCACGTCCCCTCCGTGGGCCAGGTGCGCTTCAGCGCGTAGACGCCCACTCGCGCAGTCTCGGCGAAGTCGAGCTTGAGCGACCGCCGCTCGCCGTTCACCATCCCCTCGGCCGTGCCGGAGACGATGAACCCCATCGCCGTACCGTGATGGAACGAGTGCACCAGCAGGAACGCACCGCGGGTCGACTGGTCGTACGGGTTGGCGGGCAGCTCGATCGAGATCCAGGGCGGGCCTTTCGACCCGAATGCCGGGGCGGGGGCGACGACCCCCGCGCTCACGAGCGCCGCGAGGGCGAGGCTACGAATCCGAACCTGCATGGCAACCTCCACGAAGTCGGTTGCCAATGAGATGCCGCTCGGTGCGGAAAGGTTTGGACGCTACTGCGCGATCCGATACACGGTCCCCTCCGCCGACAGGACGTACAGCTCACGGTTCGCGTCCTCGCCGAACGACAGGGGGGTGCCAGGGCCTACATCCGGACTCCAGAGCGTGCGCGTGAGCACGCCGCCGTCCGCATACGTGAAGCTGCGCAACCATCTGCCGCACAGATCGGCGAAGAAGTACTGGCCGACGAGCGCCGGCGACCGCGTGCCCCGATAGACGAACCCGCCGATGATCGAACACCCGGAGCGGTGGTCATACTCCACTGCGGCGGGCTCGAGTATGGAGGAGTTGCCCGGGTCCGGAATGTAACTGTGCGCTCCCTCCATGAGGCGCCAGCCGTAGTTGAGGCCGCCCTGACTCGCGAGCTCCACGTCCACTTCCTCCCAGTGGTCCTGGCCGACGTCCGCGATGTAGAGCAGGCCACTCGGGGCGTCAAAGGCGTAGCGCCACGGGTTGCGCAGACCGACGGCCCAGATCTCGTCCCGCCCGGGACGTCCGACGTACGGGTTGTCTGGCGGGCTGGTGTAGGGATCTCCCCCATTCACGTCGATACGTAACAACTTGCCGAGCAGCGAGTCGGGGTTCTGCGCGCGGTTCTCCGGGTCGCCAGCCAAGCCACCGTCGCCCATGCCGATGTAGAGCATCCCGTCCGGGCCGAACATGACGAGCCCGCCGTTGTGGTTGGCGTAGGGCTGCGCGACGGAGAGGATGGACTTGCGCGATGCCGTGTCGGCCAGGTCCGAATCGGCTGCGCTCACGGTGTAGCGCTCGACCTGGGTGTCGCCATTCACGTCAGTGTAGTCGACGTAGAAGAACCCGTTCGCCGCGTAGTTCGGATGG
>DATHGL010000360.1:0-16343 GCA_035317625.1 Gemmatimonadales bacterium
TAGCGGTGGCCCGCGTCAGGCGCGATGACGACGACGACTGCGTCGGACCGACGCCCGGCTGGACTGTCGGACAGCACGCGGTGTGCGGCCACTAACGCCGCGCCCGACGACCAGCCCACGAACAAGCCCGCGTCCTTCGCCCAACGGCGCACCGCGTCGTCCGCCTCCTCCGTCGCCACGAACTCCGTCCGGTCGACCCGTGCCGGATCGTAGATGCCCGGGACGATCGCCGTCGCGAGATGCTTCAGGCCTTCGAGTCCGTGGAACGGACTGTCGGGTTGGACCGCGACCAGCTCGACCGCCGGGTTCCATTCCTTTAAACGGCGCCCGGTTCCCATCAGCGTCCCGGTGGTGCCGAGCCCCGCGACCAGGTGTGTGATCCGGCCCGCGGTCTGGCGCCAGATCTCCTCGGCGGTGGTGACGTAGTGCGCGCGGGGGTTCGCCGGGTGGTTGTACTGATCGGCGTACCAGTAGAGGTCGGGGTTCGCCGCCGCGAGCTCGCGCGCCGCGCGGATCGCGCCGTCCGAGCCGTCGAGCGAGTCGGTGAAGATCACCTCGGCACCGTAGGTCTCGAGCAGCGCCTTGCGCTCCGCGCTCGCATTCGCCGGCACGCACACCGTGACGCCGATCCCGGCGGCCGCGCCGAGCATCGCGTACGCGATGGCGGTGTTGCCGCTCGACGCATCGAGCAGCCGCTTCGCGGGCAACGCCCCGCTGGCGATGCCGTCCCGGAGAATGAACAGCGCGGGACGGTCCTTCACCGAGCCGCCCGGGTTGAGCCACTCGGCCTTGAGAAAGACGGGCGGCACTGGGCGGGAATGGGCGGCAAAAGGCGGCAGAGGGATGAGCGGCGTGTTGCCGACCAGGCTCCACAGGGCAGGCTCCTGCCCGTGGGCCCGTGCCGCCCGTTGCCGCCCCGTGCCGCCCGCTGCCGCCGTCTTCATTCCGCTCCCTTCACGATAGGCGCGCCGACCAGGTTCCCCCACTCGGTCCACGACCCGTCGTAGTTGCGTGCGTTCTTCGCGCCGAGCAGGTACTTGAGCGCGAACCAGGTGTGGCTCGACCGCTCGCCGATGCGGCAATACGCGATGACCTCGTTCTTGCCATCGATCACCTTCGCGCCCTTGTAGAGCTCCATCAGCTCGTCGTACGGCTTGAACGTGCCGTCGGTCGCGACTGCCTTGCTCCACGGGATGTTCTTCGCGCCGGGGATGTGTCCGGCACGCTGCGCCGTCTCCGTCATGCCGGGCGGCGCGATGATGTCACCGACGAATTCGGGGGTGGACCGCACGTCCACAAGCGCGGTCTTCTTGGCCTTGAGCGCCTTCTCGACGTCGGGGCGCTTGGCGCGGATCGCGGCATTCACCTTCTTCGGCACCGGATAGTTCGTCGCCCGGACGTTCGCTCGATCGGTCACCAGCGGCCGCCCCTCGGCCACCCATTTCGCGCGGCCGCCGTTCATCAGCTTGACGTGGGCGTGCCCGTACAGCTGCACCAGCCAGAACGCGAACGCGGCGAACCAGTTGTTGTTGTCGCCGTACAGCACCACCGTCGTCTTGGGCGTGACACCGGCGTCGGACAAGAGCTTCGCGAACGCCTTCTTGTCCGGAATGTCGCGCCGCACCGGATCGTTGAGCTGCGACTGCCAGTTCCAACCGACGGCCCCCGCGATGTGCCCGGAGTCGTACGCCGTGGTGTCCACATCCACTTCGATCAAACGAATGCCCGGGTCAGTGCGGTGCCCCGCCACCCAGTCGGTGGACACGAGCACGTCGGGATGGGCGTATGGCACGCTTGCCTCCAATCAGGTTAAACCCGACCGCGCGAGTCGGGTTTCAGTTCAAAAAAACAATCGGGACGGTGGAACTAGTTCCCGGCCAGAACCCCGGCGATGTGGTACAGCTCAGGCTCGTCGTGCGTGAGGTCCGCGAGCGAGATGCCGGCCAACAGATCATTGATCCGTTGCTCCAGCATCCGCCAGACGGGCCGGATGCTGCACGCAGCCTCCGGACTACATCGCTGGGGATCGACGGGATGGAGATCGCAGTTGACTTCGAAGGTGACGTGCTCCGAGGCCTCGATCACGTCCTTGACGGTGATGGTCTGCGGCTCACGGGCGAGGTGGTAACCGCCTTTGGCGCCCCGAACCGAATCCACCAGGCCGGCACGCCGCAAGCGCAGCAGAATTTGCTCGACGTAGTCGTGGGGCAAGCGCTCCTGCTCGGCGAGCTCGCGCGCCGCGATCGGCCCCCGC
This sequence comes from Gemmatimonadales bacterium, assembly GCA_035317625.1. Taxonomy (GTDB): domain Bacteria; phylum Gemmatimonadota; class Gemmatimonadetes; order Gemmatimonadales; family GWC2-71-9; genus AG41. The sequence continues at coordinate 2,255 of DATHGL010000360.1, forward strand.
CCCGCGCACTTCGCGAGGTTGAGCGAGACGATCAGCCCGTACTCCGCCCAGGTGGTGACGCGCATGGGAGTTAATATGCGAGAGGGAGTTCGGGGATTCAATGGGAGCAGGGAGCTGGGAGCAGGGAGCGGCACCCTCCGGCGCATCGGAACGAACCGCTCACCGCTCCCCGCTCTCTACCGCACGCCACCGATTCGAGGGCTGAGGGAGGCCCCGACTTGCACTCCGAACACATTCTCCCCTGAGTTGCGCTGCAGCCACAACAGGCGCGCATTGAGGTTCCACGTGATCCGGGCGCCGTCCACGTCGGCGCCCAGACCCCCGTGCGCTCCCTGGGCGATGCCGCGGTCGGGGCCCTGGGTGTACACGCCGGCGAGCAGGAGTCCCGCCTCGGCGTAGAGCCGCCCCCACGCTGGCCGAACCGACGCTTCGTAACCCGGTGCGAACAGGATCGCGTTCGGCTCGCACCCGGGCGGGGCGCAGCTGCCGGTGATTTTGAGCGGTGCGTAGGCGATCTCCAGGCCGACGCTCCCCGGCTTCTTGGTATCGCGCCGGAATCGAACCCCCCCGAAGGGACCGCGGCTCCGGAACGGGCCCGAAATCGGGATGAAGACGCTCACCGCCGGCCCGAGCGTGCCCCCGAGGAACTCGCCCTTGCGCGGGCTACCAAGGGCGATAGCCGCGGCGGCACGCGCCTCGAGCGCCTGGATCTGGCTGCCGGGGACCTGGAGAAAACGCCCTTCCACGATCACGACGCCCCGGTCGACATTGACCCGTACCCCGAGTCCAAACGCCAGCGCGAACTGGCTCGAGGTGGACACGGTGTCCTGGCAGAGCAGCGGGCACAGCGAGGCCGACTCGGTGACCCGGGCGAGGCCCAGTTCGGTCGCCGCGAACGGAGCGAGGCCGCGGGTTCCGACCGGGTAGTAGTAGGAGTCGAGCCCAACGAGCGTCAGACGGCGCGTCCGGCCGTCAGTCGAGAGATCGTGGTAGCGGGAGATCGTCAGCCCCGTCTCACCGTCGTCCCCCGTGATGAGCGCGGCCGAGCCGCCGAACGACGAGAAACTGTGCCCGTTCCCCGACTGGTCCTCGAGCGAGATCGAAGACACCGTCGGGCCGATGCGGAAGCGGTGCTGCGCGTGCGCGGACGGAACGGCCGTCAGCGACAGCGCCGTCGCGAGCCAGAGGGTCGTGCGCATGAAGGGAACGGCGCTTACTTGACGAGGATCCCGATGATGAGGCCCCCGACGTTCATCCGGACGAGCCACGACCAGAAGGTCGCCTTCAGGAGCGGTCGCACCTTGTCATACCACACGCCGCTGCCAACCGTCGACAACGCGATCGTGCACAACCAGAGGAGCGTCGCGAATTCCATCCCCGCCAGGGGACCGCCACCCTGCACCCACAGTCCGCCCTTGAGTCGTTGGTAGGCGCACGCGAGCAGCACACCGAAGACCAGCGCCAACACTGCCGCCTTGGGCATGGCCGACGCCATCATTTTCTTCCCTTCCTCGGGCGTGGGCGGCATCGTGCCGAACCCGCGCATTTCCGGACCGGTGAAGACCTTCCCCCACATGACGTAATCGGCGAAGAACGCGCCGACGCCACCGATGAGACCCGCGACGACCCAGTTCATACGTGCTCCTCCTCCTATAGAGTGTGCACTGCAGACGGCCCGTCTCCGGATCACTTCCGTTGGCCCGGCACTCCCGGCTCGGTCATGGCGAGCACATCGAGCACCGCTTCGAGATCTCTTCCCTTGAGAATGCCCTTCTCCATCACCAGCTGGCGTACCGTGACGTTCTTGGCCACCGCCTCCTGCGCGAGCTTCGCCGCCTCGGCGTACCCGATCTTCGGCGCCAGCGCCGTCACCAGCGCCGGGCTGCGTTCGAGCCAGTGCTCGCACTGCGCTGCATCGGCCTCGATGCCCTCCACACACCGCTCCGCCAACACGCGGGAGGCATTCGTCAGAATCAGCATGGTGAAAAGGAGATTGTGCGCGATGACGGGCATCATCACGTTGAGCTCGAGCTGTCCCGCCTCCGCCGCCGCCGCGATGGTGACGTCGTTGCCGAGCACCTGGTAGCACACCATGTTCACCATTTCGGGAATCGAGGGGTTCACCTTGCCGGGCATGATGCTCGAGCCCGGCTGGACCGGCGGCAGGACGACCTCGGCGAGTCCCGTCCGCGGACCCGAGGCGAGCAGCCGGAGATCGCTCGCGATCTTGCCGAGGTCCATCGCGTAGGTGCGCAGCACTCCCGCAAACGCCGCCGCGTCGCCCATGGACTGCATGAGCTGGACGCGGTCTTTCCCCTCGCGCAGCTCGATGTCCGTGATGGTCCGAAGGTGCTTCACCATCAGGGCCGGGTACGCGGGCTCGGCATTGAGCCCCGTGCCGACCGCCGTGCCGCCGATCCCGAGGTCGCGCAGGGCGTCCGCCGTCTGCGCGACCCGCTCCCGGTTCCGCTCGATGGTGTGCCCGTAGGCGGTGAACTCCTGGCCCAGGCGAATGGGCGTCGCGTCCTGCAGGTGCGTGCGCCCGGCCTTGAGGATCGCATCGAACGCCTTGCCTTTGCCGAGGAAGGCGCGGGCCACCCGGCCCATCGCGTCGAGCAGCGTCGGGAGCTCCGCCAACGCAGCGAGCCGGATCGCCGTGGGGATCACGTCGTTCGTGGACTGGGCCATGTTGACGTGGTCGTTGGGATGGATCGGCTGGTACTCGCCGCGCTTGCCGCCGAGGAGCTCGTTCGCACGGTTGGCGAGCACCTCGTTACAGTTCATGTTATGCGAGGTCCATGCGCCGGCCTGGTAGGGGTCCACCACAAACTGGTGTCGGTGCGCGCCGCCCAGCACTTCGTCCGCCGCGCGCACGATCGCGTCCGCGAGCTTCACGTCGAGACGCTTCGTTTCCTTGTGGGTGAGCGCGGCGGCCTTCTTGATCCGGATCACGGCGTCGACGAGCGGGGCGAGGGGCCGCTCGTGCGAAATAGGGAAGTTCAGGCGAGCCCGCTCGGTCTGAATCCCGTACAGCGCGTCGGCGGGAACCGGCAGCTCGCCCAACGAGTCACGCTCGATACGGGTCGCGCTCATCGCCTCCGTCCGTTCGGTTACAGCCCCGTCGGTCTCGAACCAGGAATCGCCCATGGATGCCCAGGATCTCCTGCAGCACCTCTCCGAGCGGGCCCGCTTCTCGGCCACGACCATGACCAAGATCGATTGCTTCCGCTCGGAGCGCCTCCTCGTCGGCCTCAATTGCTTCGAGCCGGGACAGGCGCAGAAGGTGCACACGCACGCCAGCGCCGACAAATTCTACGTGGTCGTGAGTGGAAAGGCGAGGTTCGTTGTGGGTGATACGACGGTCGAAGCCGGGCCGGGAGACTTGATTCTGGCGCCCCAGGGCGTGCCGCACGGGGTGGCAAGGGCGCTCGAACGCACGCTCGTGTTGGTGGCGATCACGCCGGCGCCCACCGCGTAGTCACGTCGTAGGCTCAACCCGCAAGCTGTCATTGAATCGATTGAAATACTCCGTCATCCCGATGACCAGGGTGATCTCGACGATCTGCCCCTCATCCCACGCCGCACGCAGCTTCCCGTACAGCTCGTCGGTGACCTCGTGCCCCGAGCGATGCACCACGTCCGCGTAGTCGAGCGCCGCCCGCCATCCTGCCTCGAGCGCATCGATCGGCTCGCGCCCGCCCCTGTCCAGGATCGCGTCGACCAGCGGTGCGCTCGCGCCCTTCTGTCTTGCCAAGACAGTGTGAGAGCCGAGTCAGTAGCGGCACCGGTTCAAGTGGGAAATGCGCACCCACAACAGCTCTTTCAGGAGCGGGGGCACGGTGCCCTCGCCCATCACCGTGCGGAAGTGGGCGATCATCGTCCGCAGGTGGTTGGGCCGGAGCGCCACCGTCCGGAACATGTTGGGGACGTTCCCTCGCTCCTTCAGGTACGTCTCGAAAATCGGCCGGACCTCGGGCGCGGCCTGGTCCGGTGGCAGTGGACGGATCCGTGGTGTCGTCATGGCATTGCTCCTCTTCGCTTTCCCCAACCGACCTTGAACAACTGGACGGCCGCGTGGTAGCCCACGGACCGCACCAGAACGTAGACGCCGAGCACGGTGAGCAGCCCCGCCGTGTAGAACCGCCACAACAGCAGCATCGCGACCTGGCGTGCGCCGAAGTCTCCCGCGAACCCGTTCAGGAACGCCACCTCGAGCCCGCCGCCCCCGGACGGCAGCGGCACGACGAGGGGCGCATGCAGGAGAGCGAGCGCGCCGAAGAACATCTGATTGAAGGGCGGCTGGCCGGGAGCGCCCCAGGCGAGCGCCGGGAGGATGAGGGCGCGGGCGGCGACGCTGATCACGGTCAGGAGCGCCCCGACCCCGAGTGCCCACCGGGGGGCGCGGCGCACGTGAGCCCAGGCCACGCGCCATTGGCGGCGCACGCGGTGACGTACGAACCCGGCGCGCGCCAGGCGCTGCAGCAGATAGGCGGATACCAAGACGAGCAGCGTGACGATCTCGATGATCACGAGCTCGCCCGCGCGGTGGCGGTGCAACCAGATCCGCGCCGCGTCCTGCCAATCGGGCACGTAGAACACGACCAGCGCGGCGCCCGCCAGCAGAAACACGGGCCACTCGCATGCCACTTCGACGCCGATCGCCACAATTCCGGTCACCGGCCGGAGGCCGGCCTCCGTCAGGCCGAGGAACCGAGCGGGCTCGCCGCCCAGGCGATTGGGCGTGAGCTGCGACGCGGCCTCGCCGTAGAGGTTCAGCTTCACGGCATCGCTGAACGCGAGCCGGCCTCCCGCGGTCCAGACGGCGATCTGGATGCGCCAGGCGCGGACGAGACAGTCCAGCCCCAGAAGCGCTAGGGCGAGCAGGTGATTCATCGGTTCAGTCGGAGCAGTCACCCAGCGGGTAGTTGAAGCCGCAGTTCGGGCAGGGGTTCTTGCAGCCCCACGGCGTGGACCGCACCTCGGCGCCGCAGCGCAGGCAGGTCGGCCGCGGCCTAGCCGAGGCGATGGGCGCCGGTGAGGAAGGGATTGGCGCGGCGCTCGTGTCCGATGGTGGTTTCCGGTCCATGACCGCTGTACACGATGGTTGAATCCGGCAGCGTAAGCAACTCGCGCTCGATGCTCCGGAGCAGGGTGTCGAAGTCGCCGCCAGGCAGGTCCGTCCGGCCGATCGATCCCTGGAACAGCACGTCACCGCCGAACACGGCGCCGTGCCCTTCGAACACGACACTGCCCGGCGAATGCCCCGGGGCGTGGCGGACGCGGAACTCGAGCGCGCCGACCGACAGGCGGTCGCCGTGCGCGAGCGCGCGATCGGGCGGCGGCAAGCGCTCCGCCCGCATCCCGAACGCAAACGCCTGCTCGGGAACGTGGTCGTACAGTATCCGGTCCGCCGGGTGGAGACAGACCGGGATGCCGGTATCCGCCTTGAGGCGGGGGACGCCCAAGACGTGGTCGACGTGCGCGTGGGTGAGCCAGATCGCCACCGGCCGGACACCCGCGGCACCGAGCCGGCGCGCGATCAGGTCCGCGTCCTCACCCGGGTCGACGATGGCACACTCGGCCGTGGCGTCGTCGATCACGAGGTAGCAGTTCTCGACGAACTGACCGTTGGGGATTTGGACGACTCTCATGACGGGCGCTCGCCTAGTCCGTCTGCCGGAGGGCAGTGAGATACTTCTCCACCGCGATCGCCGCCGTGGTCGCGTCCCCCACCGCCGTCGTGATTTGGCGCGTCAGCTGGCTGCGCACATCGCCCGCGGCGAAGAGACCCGGGATGGACGTCATCATCCGGTCGTCGGTGACGAAGTAGCCGCCTGCGTCGTGCTTCGCGTGCCCGTCGACGAGGCCGGCATTGGGCTTGAACCCCACGAAGATGAATACCCCACCCACGGGGAGCGTCGAGCGTTCGCCGGTCACCGTGTCCTCGAGCACCAGGTGATCCGTGCCCCGCTCGGTGCCCTTGATCTCGGCCACGCGCTTGTTCCAGACCAGCTCGATCTTGGGATTCGCGAACGCGCGCTGCTGGATGATCTTGGACGCCCGCAGCTGATCCCGCCGGTGCACGATGTAGACCTTGGTCGCGTAGCGGGTCAGGTAGTCGGCTTCCTCCACGGCGGCGTCGCCACCGCCCACCACGGCGAGGATCTCGCCCTTGAAGAACGCTCCGTCGCACACGGCACAGTACGAGACGCCTTTCCCCGCGTACTCCCGCTCGCCCGGCACGTCCAGCTTCACGGGCGTCCCACCCGCCGTCAGGATGACGGCCGGTGCCCGATACGTCGTTCCCCCCGCCGTCACGACATCGAACCAGCCGTCGTGCGCCTTGCGGATCTTCTCGACCGTGTCGGTGCGAATCTCGGCGCCGAACTTCTTCGCGTGGTCGGTCATCTTCTGGGCGAGCTCCCAGCCCTTCACGCTCTCAAACCCGATGTAGTCCTCGATCACGTCGGTATTCAGCAACTCGCCGCCCGGGGCCCCGCGCTCGATGGTGAGAGCCTTGAGCATACCGCGCCCCGCGTACATCGCGGCGCACAGCCCCGCGGGCCCCGCACCCACGATGATCACGTCGTATCCGGTCATCGCCTTGTCGGTCATCCGCCCTCAGTTCCGTCTCACTCCCGCAGCTCCAGCCCCGGCGGTTCGGCTTCGCCCGCGAGCGCTCGCGCCAGCTGCTCGCGGAACCGAACCGTTTCGAGCTCTACATCGCACCGCTGATCGCCGGCCAGCTTGTCGAGGGCCGCCTGCCCCACCACCGCAACGCCATGCCGGTTCCCACGACGCTGATGGAGCAACGCGGCGGCCGCCTGGATCAACCCCTGCCAGACGCGCGCCGCATCCTCATGGCCGTCACTAAGTATAGAACGCCAGACGGTTTCCAGGGCCTCGTGGGCGGCCCAATAGTCGCCGGAGTTGAACAGCTCGCGGGCGCGGGTGACGTGCGCCCGGCGGACTTCGGGAGTCATGAGCGGTAGAGGGCGGTAATGGACGGTAAAGGGCGGTAGAGCTCCCGTACGATACCGCCCATTACCGCCTCTTACCGCCCATTACCGCGCCGATCCGCAACAAGTTCAGCGCTCCGTGGCACGAGCTGATCGTCCCCACCAGCACCGCCGCTGCCGCGCCGCTCTCGCCCGCGGCCTGTACGATCGCGTCGCCCGCGCGTACCATCGCGACCGCGAAGGTGCCGACGCCGAATACGTGATGCCGGCACTCGAACAGGGCCGGCCCATGCACCGGCTCCCCGGCCGCCCGCAACCGCCCGGCGAGCGCGCGTATCGCATCGCCCATCTCCCAGGTCCGCGCGCTCCCGATCGCCGGACACACGGCGGGCTCGACGCAATGCGTCGGACAAATCCAGTCGGCGAACGAGACGTAGCGAGTCCGGCCGGGCGGAGAAGCCGTGCGGTCGTACGGCGTGCCGAGCGTACCCGGCACCGGCGCCACGTCGATCGTGCGCCCCGGCCAGCGCTCGCGCGCCCGCGCCAGCACCCATTCGAACATGAGGTGTGGCATGAGCGGGGACGGCACGATGTAGTCCTGCGGCTCCGCCGCGCTTGCAGGCTGGGCGGCCCCCAGGAACTCATGGAAGAACGCGCTCCAATCGCGTGCCACGAACTCACGCTCAGGGGCCTCGCCCAGCTCGGCCCGCGCACGGCAGACCGGATCGCGGTCGACGATCAGGACGCGCCGGAACCGCGCCTTGCCCCGTTCCCGGGCTTTGGCGAGCTGCGTCGCGTAGAAGGTGCCGTAGCAGCCACCCCCGACGACGATCACGTCCCGCATCACGACGGGATCGCTCATCGGATCAGTCGGCCGCCATCGACCACGAGCGTGGTACCGGTGACGTAGTCGCCGCCCTCGAGCAGGTAACGCACGGCCCGCACGACATCGTCGGGGCTGCCGAGTCGCTGGAGCGGGGTGGTCCGCACGAAGCGCTCGCGGGTCGCGTCGTCCCACGCCTCCGGCAGGAGCACCGCGCCGGGCGCCACCGCGTTGACGGTGACGTCGGGCGCGAGGGCGCGGGCGAGAACCTGCGTCAGCATCACGACTCCCGCCTTGCTCACGCAGTGCGGCACGTACCGCGGCCACGGCTCGAACGCCGCCTCGTCGGCGAGGTTGACGATCTTGCCGCGGGCGCGCCGCAGATGAGGAATCGCGCCCTGAGCGACGAAGAAATACGCCCGCAGGTTCAGATCGAGCGTCGCGTCCCAGGTCTCGGGCGTCACGTCCTCGACCGACTGTTCGACCATGACGGCCGCGGAGTTGATGAGGACGTCGAGGCCCCCCAGGGACGCGGCCGCCTCATCGGCCAGGCGGCGGGCGGCGGCCGCATCCCGCAGGTCGGCCGCTACCAGGTCGGCGCGGCGGCCCGAGGCGCGAATCTCGCGGACGGTGGCGTCCGCGCCCGCGCGGGAGCCGTGATAATGGATAGCGACGTCGCAACCGGCGCGCGCCAGCCCGACGGCGATCGCCTGCCCCACCCGGCGGCCGGCCCCGGTGACCAACGCTCGCCGGCCCGCGAGCTCCACGCCTAGAGGTCTCCTCCGGTCACCGCGAGAATCTCGCCGCTGACGGCGCGGGCTTCGTCGCTGGCCAGGTACAGCACCGCGGCGACCAGATCCTCGAGCTCCACCCAGCGTACCTTGGCGCCTTTCATTTGTACGAGGTTGTCTTGCGTCTTCATCGTGCCCGGCGCCACGGCATTCACCCGGATCCCGTCGTCGCGCAGCTCGCGCGCCAGCGCGTGCGTGAGCCCGGCGACGGCGGACTTGGCCGCGATGTAGACGGCCATCTCACTCTGCGGCCTCAGGACGGCCGCGGACGCGAAGTTCACGATGGCCCCGCCGCCGCGCGCGCGCAGCGCGGGGATCGCCGCCTGAGACACGTAGAACGTCGTCTTGATGTTGATCGCGAGCTCGCGCTCGACCTGCGCCGGCTTGAGATCGAGCACCGGGCCATAGCTCACGAGGCCGCCCGCGACGTTCACCACCACGTCGAGCCCCCCGAAGCGCTCGCGCGCCGCGACCACCGCCCCGCGCGCGGCGTCCGGCGTCGTCAGATCACCCGCGGCGGCCTGGACGGTGAAGCCTTCCGCCGTGAATTCCTGCGCCCGCGCTCCAACCTCGGCCGCGTTCACGTCCGCCACGACGAGGCGAGCCCCCGCCCGTCCGAGCCCGCGGGCGACCGCGTGCCCGATCTGTCCCACGCGACCCACGCCCGTCACGAGAGCGACCTTGCCGCGAAAGTCAGGAGGCATGCGCGACGATCTCGTCCACGGGAGGCGCGCCGCGCTGCGCGAAGGCGATCGTGCCGTTCCGCTGCACTACATACACGGAGCGTTGGATGCCCTTGTCGTCATCCTTCACCGCGCGGTAGGCTCGCGCGATCGCGCGGTCCGGGTCGGAGAGCAGCGGGAAGTTGAAGCGGAGCTTGTCTACGTAGCTCGCGTGACTCTCCACGCCAGCCGGGTTCACACCCAACGGCTGGATGCCGGCTCTCTGAAACTTGGTCATCTCGTCGCGCACGGCGGAGAGTTGGCGGTTTCAGCCGGGGGTGTTGTTCCCGGGGTAAAAGATCAGCGCGACCTGTTTGGTCTTCAGCACGTCGGTCAGGCTGTAGGTCTTGCCGTCCGACGCGGCCGCGCTGAACACGGGCGCTTTGCTGCCGACGGCCAGGAGCTCGCTCATGGGGTCTCCGTACGGGTCTGCGCGACGCTTTCGCGTGACGTCGTCGCGCGACGCTCTTCGAGTTTTTCGAGCCAGGCCATCGGAATCTCCAGCCCGCCGAGGGGGGCATGCGTGGCGCCGAGCTCCGTGTCGCCGTGCCAATCGGAGCCACCGCTGATCGCGAGCCCGAGGCGCTGGGCGAGCGCCGTGAGTCGTCGCTCGGCCCCGGCGGAATGGCTGGGGTGCCGCACTTCGACGCCGTCGAGCCCATCCGCCTGAAACTGCCGGATCTGACCTTCAGTCCCATGGTCCGCCAAGTGCGCGGCCACCACGATCCCACCGACCGCGTGTACCAGGTCGGCGACCTGGCCCAAGGTCGGGAGCGGCTTCTCGACGTACGCCGGCCTGCCCCGGCCCAGGTAGGTAGTGAAGGCCTCGTTCATATCGGCGCTGACCCCGAGCTCCACCAGGATCCGCGCCACGTGGGGGCGTCCCAGCGCCCCACCATCCGCCGTCGCTACGACGTCCTCGAGCTCGATGTCGATACCGAGCCGACGCAGGTGCCCGACGATCTGCTCGGCACGCCGGTACCGTGCGGCGCGGGTGCCGGCCAGAAACTCCTCCAGTCGCGGATGACCAGGCGGCAGGAAGTAGGCGAGCAGGTGCAGCTCGCCCCAGGGCGCCTTCACACTGAACTCGCATCCGGACACGATGCGCACACCGAGCCCCTCACCGGCGCGGGTCGCCTCGGGCACGCCGCCGGTGGTGTCGTGGTCGGTCAGGGCGATCGCCGCCAGGCCCGCGACCCGCGCGCGCCGCGCGACTTCGGCCGGGGGATACTCGCCGTCCGATGCCGTCGAATGACAATGCAGGTCAACGCGTTCCGTAGGCGCCCTCCGGCGCGGTCCAGGCCGGCTGCGATTGGCGAAACAGCTCCACCAGCTCCCGCACGGACAGCTCGGCTAACGCGCGGTCAGGACTGCGGCTGCCCACGGGCGCGAAGCGCGTGTAGCGACGGCGGCGCTCGGGGCCGGTCCCCTGCTCGAACACCACCCCGAACTGATCGCGGTCGTAGACCGTCGTACGCCCCGACGGGGCGACCTCCCACGTCTCCCCGTCCACCACGATCGTTCGCCCCGCCATCGTCGCGCCTACGCCTCGGCGGGAGCCGCGAGTGAGACCTCGGTCCACAGCTCCCAGGCATCCGACGCGTAGGTGCCGAGGCTTTGCAGCCGCTTCTCGAGCTTGATCTCCTCCGGCAGCCGCGACGCCTGAGCGCGGTGCGACATCTCGGTCTGGCTCTCGGAGAACTCGGTGAACAGCTGCGGGTCCTTGGCGTTGCGGAACAGCCAGATGCGCTGGCCCCGCGCATCGGCGAACTGGCACAGCTCCCGCAGCGTGGCCAGGTAGTCCGCCTCGTTGGTCGGGGGCACGCGCACCCGCGCCGCGGTAAGCACCTTGGGCATGGCTAGATCGCTCCCTCGGGGAAGTCCTCGAGCGTCCGCTTCACGTCCGCGAGGAACCGGTCCGCATCCGCACCGTCGACGACGCGATGATCGTACGACATCGAGACCATGCCCATCGTGCGGATGGCGATCGTGTCGGTGCCGTCGGGCAGCGTCACGACCTTGGGCCGCTTCTCGATCGCGCCCACGCCGAGGATGGCGACCTGGGGCTGGTTGATGATGGGCGCGCCGGCGTAGGAGCCGAACACCCCCGGGTTGGTGATGGTGAAGGTGCCGCGCTGGATCTCGTCGGGCAAGAGTTTCTTGGTCCGCGCGCGCTCACCCAGGTCACTGATCGCGCGGGCCAGCCCCGCGAGCGACAGCTCGTCGGCGCGCTTCACGACCGGCACGATCAACCCCCAGTCGAGCGCCACGGCGATGCCGATGTTCACGTCGTGGCGGTAGATGATGTTGTCGCCCGAGACGGCCGCATTCACCACCGAATGCTTCCGCAGGTTCTCGCCGCACGCCTTCGCGATGAACGCGAGATAGGTGAGGCTCACCCCGCGCTCGGCGTACGCCGCCTTGTGCTTCCGGCGGAGCTCGGCGACGCGGCTGTAATCGACCTCGAAGAAGCTCGTCACGTGCGCCGACGTGCGACGCGACATGGTCATGTGATCCGCCGTGATCTTGCGGATCTTCGAGAACGGCTCGACCCGGTCGCCGGGCCAGGGCGCGACCACGGGGTGCACGAGCGGCCCGGACGGCGCAGGAGACGGGAGGCGGGAGGCGAGAGCCCCCGGCGTCTTCGCACCGGTTTCGATGAAACCGAGGATGTCCTGCTTGGTCACTCGGCCCGCGAAGCCCGTCCCGGGAATGCTGGCGATATCGACCTGGTGCTCGGCCGCGATCTTGCGTACCAGCGGCGTGGACTTGCGGCGCAGGCGCTCTTCGGCGGTCTCCGCGCCGTCTCCCTTCGGCGCGGCGACGACGGCGCCCCCCGGAGCAGCGGGCGCCCGCTGGGCTGCTACGACGGGGGGCGCCGTTGGAGCCGCGGAGGACGCCCGCTGGGCTGCCGCGACGGGGGGCGCCGCGGGCGACGCCGCCGCAGCCTTGTCGGTTTCGATCACCGCCACGAGCGTCTGCACCGGGACCGTCTGCCCCTCCTGCACCTTGATCTCGGCGAGGACGCCCGCCGTGGGCGCGGGGATCTCGGCGTCGACCTTGTCGGTCGAGATTTCGAACAGCGGCTCGTCCCGCTTCACCTCGTCGCCGAGCTGCTTGAGCCACTTGGAAAGCGTTCCTTCGGCGATCGACTCGCCCATTTGCGGCATCAGTACGTCTATGCGAGCCATGACGTCTCCAAAGGTGTCGGGTGCCGGGTGTCAGGTGTCGGGAGACCCTGAGACCCGACACCCAACACCTGACACCTCAGTAGGCGGCTAACCAACGGGCCGCCTTCACAATGTCGTCCGTCTGGGGTAGGACGAAATCCTCCAATGTCGGCGCATACGGCAGCGGCACGTCGTGCGCCGTCACCCGCATGATGGGACCATCGAGCCAGGCAAATGCCTGCTCGTTGATGCGCGCGGCGATCTCGCCGGCGACGCCGCCGGTGCGCGTGTCCTCGTGCACGATCAGCACCTTGTTGGTCTTCTGGACCGTCCGCATGATCGCGGCGTCGTCCATCGGCAAAAGCGTGCGGAGGTCGAGGACCTCGACCGCGAGGCCGTCGTCCTTCGCCAGCTGGTCCGCCGCGTCGAGCGATTTCCAGACCGTCGCCCCGTATGTGACGATCGAGAGATCCTTGCCCTCGCGCGCGAGCCGCGCCTCGCCGATCGGCGTGAGGATCTCCTCGCCATCCGGCAGCGTCTCCTTGATGCGACGATACAGCCACTTGTGCTCGAGGTAGATCACCGGATCGTCGTCCCGGATGGACGCCTTGATCAGTCCCTTGGCATCCCGCGCGGTGGCGGGATAGACGATCTTCAGGCCCGGGGTGTGGAAGAACGCCGCCTCCGGGTTCTGCGAATGGAACGGGCCGCCCCGCACGTACCCGCCGCACGGCCCTCGCACCACGATCGGTGTCGCGAGCCCGGCGCGATAGCGCGCGGTGGCTACGTAGTTGGTGAGCATGTCGTAGGCGCAGGAGATGAAGTCGATGAACTGCATCTCGGCGACGGGCCGCATACCCATGTGGGCCGCGCCGGCCGCCGCGCCGACGATCGCCGCCTCCGAGATGGGCGTGTCGATCACGCGCTGCTCGCCGAATCGCTTGGCGAACCCGTCGGTGACCTTGAACGCGCCCCCGTAGGCCCCTACGTCCTCTCCCAGGATGAAGACGTGCTCATCCCGCTCCATCTCCTCCCAGAGCCCCTGGCGCAACGCTTCGAGGTACGTGACGTCCGCCATCAGAGGGTTCGGTACCAGTGGGGTGGCGCAGCGGGCGCGGCGGCGTACACACCGCCGAGCGCGGACTCACCCGGTGGGAGCGGCTCGTCCGCGCACGCGTCCGTGGCCTCGTTGACCTCCGCCGTCACCTCCGCGTCGATCGCCTTGAGCTCGCGCTCCTCAGCCCATGCGTTCTGGAGGACCTGCTGCACGTAGCGGTCGACGGGGTCGTTCTCCTTCGCCCACCAGTCGAGCTCCTCCTTGGGCACGTAGTGCTGGTCGTCGTGCTCGGCGTGGCCTGTGCGGCGGTACGTCTTCACCTCGATGAAGTGCACGCCGTGACCGCGTCGCGCCCGCTCCACCGCGAACTTGGTGGCGTCGTACACGGCGACCACATCGTTCCCGTCCACCGTGACCGCCGGGACGCCGTAGCCCTTCGCCTTGTCCGCCAGGTCCTTCACGGCGAACTGTTTCTCGGGCGGCGTCGAATAGGCCCAGCGGTTGTACTCCGCGATCACCACCAGCGGCACCTTCTGCACCGCCGCGAAGTTGAGCCCCTCGTGGAAG
>DATHGL010000361.1:0-11709 GCA_035317625.1 Gemmatimonadales bacterium
CTCGATGTGCGCCTGCGCGCGCGACTGCGCGGCCGCGACCGCCATCGCGGTGGTGGACTGGAGCGCGCCGGGATCGAGCCCGGCCGAGGCGTCGTCCACCCCGACCCGGTTCTTCTTGACCTGCTTGAGCGCATCGAGGACCGGCAGGGCCGCGGCCCCGACAAAGTTGTGCTCGATGACCTGGAGGGCGTTCGCTGGAGAGGTCCGGGTCCGGATCGGCGCCGCCAACTGCACGTTGAGGATGTCTTCGAGCGAGACCTCGCCCTCGGTGTAGGCGATCCGAGGATTGAGCGCGAGGACGAGCGAGTCGAGCAGCGACCGCCAGATCAGCGAGACCGTCTTCTGGAGGTCCATCGTCCAGTCGCTCACGGCCTGGCCCTCGATGCTGTGGGGGGTCGGCTGGGGGCAGATAAGCGCGAACGGCCGGCGGGCGCACGGCTCGGGCGTGCCAACGATCTTGTGGGCCGGACCGAGCATCGTGATGCGGCATAGCTCGGCCTCGCCGTCGCCGTCGAGGTCGTAGAACGGGTAGGCCTCGATCCAGAGCGCTCGCCGGTTCGGCTCGGCGGCGATAGGATTCTCGTCCCCCGTGACTTGATTATGCTGGCGCTCGATCTCTTCCGTGTTGTGGGACAGCTCGGCGTCCGGGAAGCCGTACTCCTCGATGTCGTCCTCGTCCACCCCCATCCCCCGAAGCTGCGAGCGGGTCAGCTCGGTCCGGCGCGCGACGAACTGCGCGACGCCCGGCATGAAGGGGTCGTTCGATACCGAGCGGGCGCCCTTCGAGTAGAGGTACTCCTCGGGCGGGATGCACTGAATGCGGGTTCGCGACCACCTGCGGGTCTGGGTGTATTCGCAGTCATAGAGCTTCACGCCCGGGGGCGAGGCCTCGCAGGGCGTGACCTCCTCGATCTCGATGCTATCGTCCGCGGCCAGGATCGTCATCTGGTCGTAGGTCTGATAGGCGAGCGTGTAGTGCCGGGTCTCCTTGCCCTTGTCCTGCCAACACATCACGACCCCGAGCCGCTTAATCAGCGCGTCCATGAACCAGTCAGAATAAATCAGGAGGCCCTGGTTGTCCTGCTGAAGGATGACATCGAGAACGAACTTCGTCACCTCCTCGGCCATCTGGATTTGGTTCTGGGTGGAGGGGCCGTACTCGACGGCCGGGTCGCCACCGAAGAACATCCGCAGCAGGTCCGGCATAATCTGCAGGACCGCGTCCCGTAGCTCGGTCATCACGATCTTCGAGCGACCTTCCTCCTCGTTGCCGAAGGGCTCGCCCTTGTAGTACTTCTCGGCCTCCTCGCGCGCGACGGAGAGCTGGCCGTCGGCGTGCAGGATGGCGGCCGTGACCCACTGATGCATCGCGGTCTGGATGTCCGACTCGTCGGGCGGGCCGTCCTGCCGGAGCGGTGCCTGCTTCTGGTCGGCGGGGGAGGTCAGATCAAATCGTGTCATGTGTTCTCCGGTCTCAGGTGGTGCACTTCAGGACACGGCTGATGGGCTTCTTCCAGCTCGACCCGGCCGCGCGTCCGAACGCCAGCGTGATGGCGTCCGAGGCGAAGGTCAGGATAAAGGCCTCGGCCAGGTCGGCGGACTCCATCCCGCGCTTGCGAAGGTCGTCCTTCGACTCGGCCTCAAGCTTCTGGCTTCCCTTCCGGAAGCGGTACTTGATCCTCGTCAGCTCCGCAATCAGGTCGTCCTCGATCCGGCGGCTCCGGTAGTGCTCGGGGAGCGAACAATCCAGGGCTGCGAACCACTCGCGTGCCTTGAACCAGAGGTCGGCCTTCAGGTTGGCGTAGCGTTCCTTGTTCGCAACCGAGGGTAACTCCGAGACATTGATGCCCCGGGCCGGGAGTCCCAGCTCGCGGAGGCGGTCTACCACCCCGGCCCCGATGCCGATGACGTCGATGTTGATTTCGACCGGGCGCAAGGGGAGCGGCGTCGTGTCGTATTCTAGCTTGATCTTTGCCGCCAGCTCCATCGTGTCGAGCTTCACCCACCACCGCACAGGCTCCAGGAGCCGATTCGCCTGGCGCTTCGCCAGGGTCGAGCGGTCGCGCCCGAAGCGTGCACAGTCGGCCCCCCAGATAATGGCGGCGGTCGGTGCGGTAGAGACTTCCCGGCCGATGGCCGACTCGACGAGGTCGAACGGGATGATGACGTCGTCGTCCGAGACCGGAAACTCGCCGAGCACCCGCACGCGGAAGGCGTTCGAGTTCTCGCCGTACCGGAGCTTGACGTCCGTGATGAAGTCCTCGGTCACCTGCTCCGGAACATCGAGGCACGAGACGTGCTGAATCCACCAGGTCCCGGCCGTGCCGTCCCCCACAAGCTTCCCGTGGGTGTCGAAGAAGAAGCCCTGCCCGCGCACCGGGTTTCCGGCCAGGACCGTCATCGCGTTCGGGCCGGCCATCGAGCCGACTGCGGCCTCGAAGACCGCCTCCGGGATGCCGGACGCTTCGTCGCCGATGAGCAGCACCCAGTCTGAGTGCACGCCCTGGAGCGCCTCGGGCGTCTCCGCGCGCGAGGTCGCGCAGGTCGTGAAGCTCAAGCCCGGCCGCTCGCGCAGCTCGGCCCGGTCGTGCTTGATCTCGATGAGGTCGTGGAGCGCCTCCGGCAGCTTCGCTTCCCATTTCTTCACCTCGGCCCAGAGCGCGTTGTAGAGCTGCTTCTCGGTTGGTGCCGTGATCTGGGTCTTCTGTGGGAACCGGAAGAGGATGTGATGGAGAATCAGCCACGCCAGCAGGGCCGTCTTCCCGACCCGGTGTCCCGAACGGATGCTGATCCGGCGCGTGCGTGCGTCGTACTGCTCCAGCACTCGGACCTGCCAGGGGTAGGGGTGTGCACCCAGTACCTCCCGGACGAACCGCAGGGCGCTCGGCTGGTAGTCATCCCGCCATTGGAGGAGCTGCGCCTCGGCCGCCTGCACGGCCGCGGCCGCGATCCCGGTCGGGGCTGCCCGAATCTGGCCCACTATTTCTCCTTCTCGACCGGCTGCTCGGCTGCGCGACGATCACGCCACAGCCGTCGCTTGGCCGCGAGCGCCGCCTCGGCGGCCGCATCGGCCACGTTGATGGCCTCGCGCCGTTCGCGCGACTTCGTGACGAGCGGCGTGACGTCCTTCATGCAATCCCCCACTTTGCGGTCAGGTAGCCCTCAACCGCCGTGATTTCGAGCGCTGTCAGCTTGCGGGTGTAGAGCAGCGCCTCACCAATCACAGTCCGCAAGACCGAGAATGCGCCCGCGCCGAGCGCGAAGTTGCTCAGAATGGTGGCCCCCGCCGCCATTACGATGGCGCCGCTCACCTTCTGCACGCCGTTCGTTCGCAGAATGATCGGGCAGTTGGTGCCGCTCTTGGTGCCGATGACCGCCGTCAGGACCTTCGCCGCAACCGTCCCGATATCGTCAGCGTTGACGAAGCTCGTATGCAGTCCGGCCTCAAGCCCCCACTCGTGGTTTGGGGCGTGCGGGGACTCGATGTGGATGTTCACCTGGGTATCGTCGTTCGCCGCGCCGCCCCAGAAAAGGATATCAGTGAGCTGCTGTCCTGATATCCGCTTGGCAACAAAAAAGAGCGTTAGTTCGGTCCAGCCGTTGGCTCCGGGCGGGCCGACAGTCTCCACCATATTGTAGGCGTCAGGAAAGTTGTCCTGGTTCCACTCCATGCCGGGGCGGCCGTTGATGCCGGCCGTCCGATAGCGCGGCCCCTGCCCGACCGAGCTGCCCATAGAGCCGCCCCCAAACTTCGCCGCCCAGTTATCGAGCCGGGTGTTGTCGGTCTGCGGCGGGATGGTCGTCGCGTCGTACTGCCGGAAGAGGTTCGGGATGCTCTGCGGATCGACCTGGCCGCCACCGCCGGCCTGCGCCGGCACGCCCGAGCCACCCCCGATGTGGGCCGCGTGCCAGGCTGTCCGCTTGGCCGCGAGCGCGGTCGCCGCGGCCTTGTCGGAGGCGTTGATGGCGTCCCGTCGGGCGCGCGACCTCGTGACGAGCGGGTTGGTGCTCACAGCCAGGTCCGCTGGAGCTTCCAGACCGTCCCGCACGCGAGGCACTTCGCGAAGGTGTAGCGCCCCTCGGGCGTGACCATGACGTCGTGGCTGCAGGCGTCGCGCGGGAGGACGAGGTGCGGCCGGTGGGACATCAGGTCCTCCCCGTCCCCCTCAGGCTGGCACCGAGACTCGTGCCCGTTCGTGGGATCGCTCATGGCCGGCCGCGCATTCCCTGCACGAGCGCGGAGTCCGCGAGCGGCAGGATGTCGCCGGTATCGATGATGGCGTAGACGACCGTGCCGGTCGCGCTGCAGGAGGCCGACGTCATCGCAGCCTGCTGCCGACAGCGCGCGTACTGGAGTGCGAAGACCCGATGAAGGAGGAAGGTCGCAGCGAGCCCGACCGTCACGGGATTGTAGTCGTCGTGCGGCACGAAGACCATCACCGGCCGGCCGGCGACCGTGAGGTCGTAGGCTCGGGTCGCGTCGCACCGGTGGGTCAGCTTGGCGAGCGTCCCGCACGGATCGTCATAGAGCCAGTTGGCCTCCACCCGCGTGACGGTCCCGACGAGGACCGCATCGGCCGCCCCGACCGATAGCCGGAGCGCGGCCTCGGTCGGCGGCCGGTACGGAATGAACTGGTAGCCCTGCGGGGCCGGCGTCACCGGCTCGCCAACGAGACCGCAGCCGGCGAGCCAGATGGCGGCAGATATCCGGAGGTGCCGACGGAATGTCACTTGAGCCTCCGCACCCGCTTGATACAGCCGGCCGGGATGGTCACGGTATCAACCCCGGTCCCGCGCTCGGTGTGGGACTGCAGCAGCACGACATGCCCAGCCCGGCCGTACGACCGGCCAATCAGCCAGCCGACCGAGTGGCACAGGAAAGGGTTGTCCAGTTCGTGGTGCGCGTGGGTCGCAATCGCATCCCAGCTTCCCGAGCCGGTGTGGGTGTCGTACCAGGCCACCTCCACGAGCTTGGCCTTCCCGGCCGTGCGCTTCGGGGCCGACCGGTGGTGCGCGCGGTTCATGGGACAGCGCTCCGAATCCACTGGTTCCGAGGAATCTGCCGGCGCACGCGCCGATTATCGAGCGGCCCGTCGAGCCGCTGCTTGGCTTTTTCGCGGATGCGGGCGTCCGTGTTCGCCTCCGACACGAACTGCGAGACCTGCGACCAGACCCCGTTCCGCACGAACGCCATGTAGCCGCCGTTCGCGAGGTTTGGGACCGGGCCGGAAACCCGGTGCTTGAAGCTGAAGGGTCCCGGGAGCTGCGCGACCTCGGCCAGGGTATTGAAGTAGGCCGGGAGCACGAAGTCCGAGACCTGGATGATGCGCTGCGGCCTGGTCGTGGTCGCGGGCAGGACGATCCCGTACCCGGAGTCGTCGGACTCGACCGCGTCACACAGCTCGCGCGGCCAGAACTTCAGGGGATCGAGCGCGTCCATCACGACCAGCGACACGAACGGGTCGCCGACCATCTCAAGCACCTCGTGCGACAGCACAACCGACGGGAGGTCGCCGAACGCGAGCGCGGTCTGCACGAACACCCGCGCGAGCGGAAGCCCGGCCTTCGTCAGATCGTGGTACCCGAGCACGCCCGCCATGTCGGCGTTGTCGAGGATGACCACCTGCCAGTATCCGACCGGCGGGGTCTGGCTCGGCGAGACATACCGGATGTTCGCCGTGACACCCCAGGTCGGAGCGACGTCGCGCGACATCTGGATGCCGACCGCCCGCGACCAGTCCTGCACGGTGCTGGACGAGACCTTGGTCTGTCGGTTGACGACCGCGATCTTTAGGTCAGTGACTGCCATATGCTTTCTTCCCCCTGTCTCTTGCGGTAGATTATCATGCATCCGAGCGAGCGATCCCATGCCTGATAGGCCTGATAGTCGAGCGCATAGGTAGTCGGGTGGCCTCTCGCCATCAATACCGGCGTGACGGTCCCGTCAGCGAACTGCCACCGGTACGGGACTCCCGGCGGGGCCTCTGCCCACCGTCGAATAAGGCGGTTAGGGACGATCACATGTACCCCGTAGCTGGAGAGATAGAGCCACGCGCGGAGCGCGGCGCGCTTACTGAGCACCGTGCTCTAGGTCGAGGACGAGCCGGTTGTCCATCTCGAACACGCGGTACTGGTGGGTCGGTCGCTCGCCGAGCGAGCCCCGGACGCCAATCAGAAACTGGAGGTCGGCCTCGAAGTCGCACGTCAGGTGCACGCGATTGATGGCCGGGAACCCGAAGGTCGAGTCCTGCCACGTCACGGTTGGCCGCCCGTCCTGGACGTCGTGGGCCTGGGCTGGCTGGAACTGCACCAGGAGCGGCACGCCGCCCGCGAAGATCGGCCTGCCCGAGCCGCACTGGAGGTTCTGCAACTCCGGCGTGTAATAGATGCGATAGCCCGGGACGCCGCCCTCGAACGCGAGGGTGTCGCTGCGGACCGGCAGGCTGTCGAACGTGAACACGATCCGGTCATAGAGGTCGTGCTTCGCTACCTGGACATCGACGATGGTGCTGATGCCGTGGGTTGGCTTCTCGCGCTCTGTCCGGTCGAGCGTGCCACGGAAGGGCGTGCAGGCCGCGAGGACCGCCAGCCCAGCGACAAGCGCGCGACGGATCATCGGTCGTACTTCCGGCCGGGGTTGTCTTCGTCGTGGCGATCGGGGTCGTTTCCGTGGCCCTTGTTCCGGTCGTGTGCCTTCGTGGTCTTCGTGGTGTCCGTGGTGTCCGTGACGTGGGTCGTATCGACAACGAACGAGGTCTCCGCGACGGTCTTGCTCTCGTTCTTCGTGCTGCCTTCATCGACGCACAGGAGCGACAGGACGACGAGCGTCATGAAGATCGACGCGACGACGATCAGCCAGGGCCAGAAGCGCGGATGCCGACCGTTGTGGCGGTTGTATTCATTCTGGCGGCTCTCGCCGCGATAGTCGTGGTACATTGGGTGTGCCCTCCCAGAGAAAAGTTACAGGATTTTTCGGGCCAATTTTTCAGGCCGCAGGGTGTCTACCAGGCCAAGGCTAGTGCCCCCGGCAAATCAAAGCGAGGGGGGGGCTAGCGACACTGTCGCGACAGCCATGCGACACTGTCACCCTGTCAGACCTGTCAGACCTGTCAGACCTGTCAGACCTGTCAGACCTGTCAGGATGGCATCGGAGGAGCGAGCCATCGAGAGGGAGCGAGGAGAGCGAGCCGGCCCAACCTAACCCCATGCAACCCCATGCAACCCCATGCAACCCCATGCCCCGAGACGAGATATCTCGATGCCATCCTACCAGTAGCCACAGGGATGCCATCCTGTGGCTACTGGTGGCTACTGGTGGCTACTGGTGGCTACTGGTCAGGATGCCATCCTGTCTTGATGCCATGGTCTCGAACCACGGGTGACTGTCGTGACACTGTCATGATGGCGTCACATGCGCGCGCGGCGGCGTCTCGATGCCAACCGCGCAGGTTGAGGCGGCACAAGCACATAGCTCATGCCACCTCATGTAGTACGTGAGGTCTTAGAGCCTTACCACCGTGAAGGTGGACGAGCCGCTGAGGCCCTCACTCGTCGCAGTGATAGTAACGATGCCCTGCTGCTTCGCGGACACGATGCCACCAGAGCTGACGGTCGCAATGTTAGAGTCGCTGGAAGACCAGCTCGTCTCACGCCCCGACAGCATACTGCCATTCTGATCCTTCAAGGTCGCTGTCATCTGCAGGAGCGTGCCCTCGTTCTTGGTCGCCGTCGCCGGAGAGACCACAACGGACGCGACAGGCATCCGGTTCGGACTACCAGGCTGGCTCGGTTGCGGCGTCGGCTGCGTCACCGTGCTGGTGCCGCTCAGGATACCGACCGATGCCGTGATGGTCGCCACACCGCCCGCAACACCCGTCACGAGTCCGGTCGAGCTGACCGTCGCGAGTGCGGTGCTGCTGCTGGACCATGTGATGGTGCGAGACAGGACGTTGCCGTCCGAGTCCTTCACAACCGCCGTGAGCTGGACCGTCTGACCGATCTCTAGCTCGGCCGTCGAAGGACTCACTTCGACGGTGTCAGCCTCGGGCGGAAATTTGACCGTGATGGTCGCCGTATCCGAGATCGTACCGGGCGTCGAGCCAGGGACGGGACGCGGAAGCGGATGCGTGCGGGGCTGCGGCTTCGTCAGCTCCTTGACCTTCGTGGAGAGGGTCGTGGACTTCACGAGCTTGAGACCGGCCAGCGCCTTCGCGCGAGTGCTGTAGCCCTCGCTGGAGTCGGCGATGATCAATCCGTTCCTGGACTTGAGACGCCAGAACCAGGTGCCCGCGGTGTTGAAATAAAGCTCGAAGTGCATGTGCGTTTCCTTTCTACTAGTTACTGCGTGAAGGATACCACTCAGGACCTACCCGGGTACAACGGTCCCACTCACAAGCTCAGGACCACAACCGAATAATGTAGTACGCCACGAGAGCAACAAGCCAGAACGTCACCGCGAGTACGTGCCACACCGGCCAGACCGGCCGGTCAGTGCTGTCGAACGCCACAATCGATCCAGGCGCGACGGGCACGATCCCACCTCGCAATCACGATGAGCCCCTCGTCAGGAATACCGTCCTTCGCGGCCGGCGCGATGATAACGCTATCCGAGCCGAAGAGCGGGACGCAGGCGTTCATGCCGGCCGCGTCGAGCGACGTGCCACGCGGGCGAGCGGGCGTCGGTGTCGGCTCGGGGCCGAGCATCACGCGCCGCGCCAGCGGCTGCAGCAGGACGAGCATGAGCGCGACCGCGACAATCGTGAGGTACGTCACGGACGACGGCCTCACAGGGTCTCCTCGTGGCTACAGTAGCTGCATCGTAGGATCATCACTTCGTTCTCACGGACGTACACCCGCATCGGCATGAAGCAGGCCGGGCAGCGCGGCGGGACCTTCTGATTGAGATGAAACTCCGGCCCGGCCTCGCGTGAATCCCACTCGGGCCGCTCGTCTGCGTCGTCCTTCCAGCTCGCCATCAGCGCACCAATAGGCCCACGCACGGTGGAGTAGGACGGCGTCCGGGACGACGCCGAACGAGACAACAATACATCGGTCGCGTGCGCGGGCCGTTGAGGCTAGACAAAGCGCCGGTGGTCGAGCGCTTCCTGGATCATCTTTCCCATCGGCCCAACCCGTGGCGTCTTCGGCGCGGGCTTCGGGACGGCGGGCTTCCGTGTCTTCGGCGTCTTCGGAGTCTTTGTCATAGGAGTCTCTGAGCCTTCTCGCAGGTACACGCGACCGTGCGTTCGATCTGGCCCGTGAAGTACGGCAGGTAGCTCGTGAGGTTCGCGCGGACCTTCTGGACGTAGCGCGGGTCGAAGGTGCGCCAGGCGAGGCCGGCAGCGGCGTCCTCCTGGGCGCGACCGAGGCCCTCGTTGTAGGCCGCTATCGCGGTGTTCACCACGCCCTTGGTCGCGACAAGGTTCTGTCGCACGAGCTTCGCGGCGAGCGGGATCGAGACACCGGGGTCATAGAGGCCACCCGTGTGCGTCAGGTCGTTGCCGAGCGAGCCCGTGTATCCGAGCGCGGTCGCGGTCGTGTTGAGAATCTGCATGAGCCCCCGCGAGGCTCGGTTGTTCGACTCGGCCCGGAAGGCGGTCGTCACGAAGTTCGACTCGGCCTGGGCGTGCGCCTTCAGCAGGGCCGCAAACTCGAACGGCTCCAGTCCAGACCCGTTGGCCGACTCCAGGGCGGCCTTCCAGAAGAGGCCGTCGAAGGCCGCGTCGCCGATGAGCGCGAGGGCAGCGAGACCGGCGAGCGAGCCGAGGGGTGCTCTATTTACTGGCATGTCTGCTCTTTCTCTTGGGGAGGTGCTTCGAGGCCGGGCCGGCCGCGACGAAGTCCTTGCCGACCGACTTCGGGATGCCGAGCGTGGAGTGGCCGGACGCGGCGGCGTACATGGCGCGCTTCTGCGCCTGGCTCGTATAGGGGTTGAAGGTCTTCATCTCCTCGACCGTGCGCTTCAGCTCGCGCGCCACCTCCGGCCGTTCGTCGCGGATGTTGAGGTGCTCGACGCCCTTCGCGTTCGCGATCTTTTTCATGGCTCCGTTCTCTCCTCAGTAACTTCGACCTCTACGTCAGCCTCAGCTGGGGATAGCTTCAGGAAGGAGGCGCCCGACCCAACGATACCTGCGGGCTGCGTGGGTGGTGCCATCAACACCCTGAGGTGGAGCTGGCCGATAGAGATGGTGGGCGCGGCGTTCGCCGGCTGCTGGACGCCGAAGACGTCCCGGTCATAGGCCGCCGCGAGCCACCGCCGCTGTTCGGCCCGGACGCGCACGAGCGCCACGTCCGCGCTCGTGACGGGGACCGGAGTGCCGACCGAGTCCGTCCGCGGCTCGGCCAGGGCATCCACGATGGCGGTCGCTTCCTCGCCGAGCGCCATCGCCGAGTCACGGCGGGCGAGCAGGAAGAGGTCCCACAGCTCCGGTGTATCGTGCAGGAGCTTGTACATCGTGTGGCGACTGCAGTCGTAGCTCTTCGCAATAGAAGTGAGTGTCTCACCGTTTGCGATCCGGTCCAGCACGACCACCCAGCCGCCGTTCGCCCGCACGCGCTGGCGTACGAGCTTGAGGAAGGGATGGACGTAGTCACTGGTGGTCTGATTTCGGCCGTCGGGGTTAGGCAGGGCGCGAGCCTCCACTCGAAAGGGGTGGTGCGTTGTCCTACCCTAATATACAGACAGTGTCAAGACCCTGGCGCTTCCCGGCCGGGGGTGCGAAGGCTGCGAAGGCTGGTGCGAAGGCTGAATCTTTTAGCCTTCGCAGCTTAAGTTCTTGATTTATATATAGTTTATAGGTTCTGCGAAGGCTGCGAAGGCTGCGAAGGCTGAAATCGGCATCGAGCGCCATAGAGTATATAGAGCTACTGCTATATGCTATTTTGTTTCTATTAGTGTGGAATGTGTATTTAGCCTTCGCAGCCTTCGCAAACCTATAAACTATATATAAATCAAGAACTTAAGTGCGAAGGCTAAAAAATTCAGCCTTCGCACCAGCCTTCGCAGCCTTCGCAAAAACCCGAAGGAAACCCGAAGAAGACCCGAAAACGAATCTCTGGCACGAAACTTGCACCCTACCTCTTCCCTTACTGACCCGCGGGTCAGATCGTGCGCCCGGCCGGTACTTGCGCCCCCCAGGCCGGTCGATATATTGAGGGACACACTAACGGAGCGACACGATGACAAAGAACCCCTGCGCCAAGACCCGCCCGAGCGACCAGCCCTACGAGGTCTGGCAGTCCTTCGACGGGAGCTGGAACTGGAACGTCCTGAAGAAGTGGCAGGTCGACGACAGCAAGCCCTACGCCCGCTGGATGTGCCGGGTCGTGACGCCCATCGTTCCCGAGGGCGAGATCGGCGATGTCTACGTGTCGGAAATCAAGGCCAACGCGACGAGGATCGCATGAAGACCTCCTACGACCTCCACATCATCGACCAGGGCTCGGTCTGCCTCCTGCAGTCCGGCTCCCCGGCCGGCGCGGAATGGATCGCCCTCCACCTCGACCCGGACGCCCTCCGGTGGGCCGGCCGGACCGTCATCGAGCCCCGCTACCTCCAGGACCTCGTCGATGGCGCCCGGCTCGAAGGCCTTACCGTGGTGGTACAGTGATCCGCGGGCGGACTCTAGCTGGCCACGATTCGGCCGGCCCTTCGGCCGGCCCTTCGGCCGGCCCTTCGGCCGGCCCTTCGGCCGGCCCTTGGAGGGGAGT
>DATHGL010000362.1:0-2122 GCA_035317625.1 Gemmatimonadales bacterium
ACGCTGCAGGATGCCGGCGTCGCCATCGGGAAACGGGAAACGGGAAACGGGAAACGTGTCGTTCTCGCCTACGCCGAGCCCCGCTCGTGGAAGGGGCGGGCCGATCTCGGCGCACGGTCGCGTGCGGCGTTGCGGCGCCTAGTGCCCGACGCGCAGGTCGTGGTGCTGTTCGGGCATCCGCGACTCGTGTCGCAGATCCCCGGCAGGGCCCCGATCCTCTTAGGTTGGCACGGACAGCCGCTGATGCAACGCGCGGCAGCGAGATGGGTGATCTCGAGAGTACGCGGTGAGCGGTAAGCGGTAAGCGGTAAGCGGTAAGCGGTGGATCGTTTGCCAGCCCCGCTCACCGCTCACCGCTCACTGCTCACCGCTCACCGCTCACCGCTCACCGCTCACTACTCACCGCTCACCGCTCACCGCTTGAAATCCGGAGCGTGGTCAGATAGGCGACGACGGTCGCGGCAGGAACGGCATAGATGATTTTGCCTTGCGACTCCCGGTTGCCGCCGTACAAGACCCCGGCGACGCGGCCCGAGCGATCGAAGATGGGGCTGCCCGACGACCCCGGGGCGCCGTACCCATCCACCTGGACGATGTTGCTGAGCGTCTTGCTCACCGTCCCGGCCGTCAGGGTCGGGTCGGCGATCACGCCCCGTTGCCCGACGCGCTCCATCGGCAGGTCCTCCCCCAGGGGGTAGCCGATGATCGCCACCGGATCGCCGCGCGCGAGGGCCTGCGGCTCCGCCGCAAAGCCCGCGACGCGCGGCGTACCACCTGGGATGTCCACCTGTACGACGCCGACGTCCGCCGAGTCGGCGATGCCGACCAGGCGGCCGGGGAACCACTGACGGCTCCCTGAAAACTTCACCGCGATGCGCTGGGGCCGGCGGTTCCCATCCTCGCCCACCAGCACGTGCCGGTTGGTGACGAGCGTGCCCTGGGAGTCGGCGGCGAACGCGGTGCCGCTGACGATCTCGCTGTCCGAGAACTGGACCACGACGAGGGCGACGGCGTCCTGGTTGCGGAGCGAGATGGCACGGTAGTCCATCGCCGCCGCGCCCGCCAGACCTCGCTGGCGTGCCTCGGCGGCGTCGAGCGCAGCCCGCAGCCGCGCGACCGCGCGGGCGTCGCCCGTCGAGGCCGCCGTCGAGAGCTCGGTCGAGAGCCGCGCCACGTCGGCCTGCGACTGCCGCAGCGCGTCCCGCAGGCTCGCGAGCTCGATCTCGAACCGCGCGAGCAGTCGCCGGGCCTCCCCGGCCAGGCTATCGGCCCGTGTCTGGAGCCGCGCGACCTCACGCGCCTGGCGCGCGCCTTGCCCCTGGACCCAGCCGAACGCACCGAGCACCACGACCAACATCCCGATCAGCACCTTGGTGGTGCGGCGTAGGTGCGCGACGTCAGCGGCGATCCGTAGGGCGGCGCTCGAGCGCCCGGCCGGCGCGGGGCCGGCGGCCATCGCCTGATACTGCGGGCGGGTCGACGACATCCGCTCTGCCGACTTTCGGGCTCCGGCCGATACGGCGTCGGCGTCCAACTCGCCCGGCAGGACATGGAACTCCACCGCCGGCCCGTTCGGCCCGAAGCCGATCACATCGCCGTCGGCCAGGATCACTTCGCTCGTGATGCGCGCACCGTTGACGAAGGTCCCGTTGGCGCTGCCCAGGTCCCGGACGACGAAGGTATCACCCCGGCGGACGATGCCGGCGTGCCGGGAGGAGACGGCGAGGTCGCGCTCGGCGTCGAAGCGGACATCGGAGAGCGGGTGCCGGCCGAGGCCGATGTACGCTTTACGGAATGAATCGACCTGCCCGGCGCGCGCACCGGAGAGGAATTTGAACTGGGCGGTCACTGGCTCCGGTTGACCAGGTAAAGCGCCACGGCGGCCGCCGCCGCCGCGGCGACCAGCGCAATCAGGCGCCAGCGATTACGCGCCGCGGGCTCGGGCGGACGGCTCCCCCGGTACACGGGGACGGGCTCCGTGCTGGTCTCGGTGTCGATCAGCGGATACACCTGATGGCCGA
Organism: Gemmatimonadales bacterium; assembly: GCA_035317625.1. Classification (GTDB taxonomy): domain Bacteria; phylum Gemmatimonadota; class Gemmatimonadetes; order Gemmatimonadales; family GWC2-71-9; genus AG41. Next base: position 2,022 of record DATHGL010000362.1, read on the forward strand.
CGTCCTCATCCGGGCTGCCGTTGGCGGAGCGCAGGCCGTCGCCGTCGAAGCGCGCGACGACGACCGTGATGTTATCGGGCCCGCCGCGCTCGTTGGCCATC
>DATHGL010000363.1:0-2155 GCA_035317625.1 Gemmatimonadales bacterium
CACCAGGGCCCAGAAGGCGTCGAGCACCAGCAACAGCACCGCGGAGTACACGACGGCGCGGGTCGTGCCGAGGCCCACGCCTTCGGCGCCGCCGCGCGTGCGGAGCCCGACGATGCACCCGACCAGCGTGATGGTGAACCCGAAGGACGCGCTCTTGAACAGCCCGTACCACGTGTCCTTGAAGCGATAGAACAGCTTCAAGCCCTTGAGGAATTCCTGGGTCGAGAGATCGAGCAACACGAGACTGGCGAGCCAGCCGGTGAGGATCCCGGTGACCATGGCGAGCGCCGCGATGACGGGAAACATCGTCGTCCCGGCCAGCACGCGCGGGAGCACGAGAAAGCTGTACGGGTCGTATGCCAGGGTCTCGAGCGCGTCCACCTGTTCGGTGACCTTCATCGTGCCGAGTTCCGCCGCCATGCTCGCGCCGACACGGCCCGCCAGCGCCAGCCCCACGAGCACGGGGCCGAGCTCGAGCATCATCGTTTTCCCGACGAGCGTACCGACGAAATACAGCGGGACGGTGCCGGTGAAGGTGTACGAGGCCTGCAGGGCGAGGACCACGCCCGTGAAGGCCGCGATGAACAACGCGACCGGCAGCGAGTCGACGCCGACACGCCGCATCTGGAGCAAGGTCAACCGCCCCCACACGGCGACGTCGGGGACGGCGCGTGCCACGTCCCGCATGAAGTGGCCGAAGCGGCCGACGACTTTGATCGCGTCGACGGTCCTTCGGCCCAGCCGTTCGATCACGCCGCTAAACTACGACGCTACGTTGTACGACGCTATGTTGTTTGACCGAAACGAACATGGCCGACGGGATGTCCGCCGGCCACTCGTACAACGTAGCGTCGTAGCGTCGGATAGCGGTGTTACGCGGCGAAACTCGCCAGCGCCTTCCCCACGTCCCCGTCCCGCAGCCGCTTGAGCGCGCGGTCTCGCAGCTGGCGCACCCGCTCGCGCGTCACGCCGAGCATGCCGCCGATCTCTTCGAGCGTGTGCTCGCGGCCGCCGTCCAGTCCGAAATACAGGCGCAGCACTTTGGCGTCGCGTCGTTGCAGCGTGTTCAGCGCCTGCTCGATCTCGTCCGACAGGAAGCGGTCCATCGCCTGATCTTCCGTGTCGGGGAGATCCTCGGCAATGAAACGCTCGATCAGCGAGCGGTCGCCGTCGGGATCGAGCGGCGCGTCGAGCCGCACGTCGCCCGTGTTGAGCGCGGCGAGGGACTGCACCACCTCGAGCGACAGCTTGGTCGCGTCGGAGATCTCCTCCGGCGTGGGCTCACGCCGCAGCGTCTGCCGCAGGAACTCGGCCGTGCGGACGATGCGCGACAGGTCGGCGGTGCGGTTCAACGGGACGCGCACCGTGCGGCCCTGACGCGCCAGCGCCGCAAGGATCGCCTGCCGGATCCACCACACCGCGTAGGAGATGAACTTCACCCCCTGGTCCGGGTCGAACTTCCGGGCCGCCGTGAGCAACCCGACGTTGCCCTCGCCGATCAGGTCGGTGAGCGGCAGGCCGCGGTTCTGGTACTTCTTGGCCACCGAGATGACGAAGCGCAGGTTGCGCTTCACAAGCTCCTGCATGGCCTCCTGGTCCCCTGCGCGCACTTTGCGGGCGAGCGCGATCTCCTCCTTCTGCGTGAGGAGGGGCGTCTTGGACACCTCGTGCAGATACTGGTCGAGGATGTCGCGCTCGTGCTCGTGGGCCCCCAGCCCGGCGAGCAGACCCCGGCGCCGCCCGCGCTTCTTGGCGGGCTTCGCCTTCGCCTCGGGGGCCGCCACCGCGCCCGCCACCGCGGGGCGAGCAGCCACACGGGGCTTCGCCCGGGCAGGCGAGGTGGGCTTTTTCCGTCGGGTATGCTTGGCCATGTCTATTCGTCCCGGATCAGCCTGTGATACCGGACACAGGCTGAAAAGTTCGGGTAAAGGCGCAAAATCGCTTGACACCGCCAGAACGTCCGGATATGATGCCGTGTTCCCGCCGGAACGTGTTTTGCGGGGCCCAATATAACGGGGGCGTAGCTCAGTTGGGAGAGCGCGTGAATGGCATTCACGAGGTCAGGGGTTCGATCCCCCTCGCCTCCATTGCGGGCGGTCAGGCGGTCGGGCGATCGGTACACACAAGCCCACTGAGCGGTTACATTTGGGCGGCG
>DATHGL010000364.1:0-9329 GCA_035317625.1 Gemmatimonadales bacterium
CATCACGGGCCTCGATCGTGCGGGCGTCCTTCACCACGAGGCCCGTGATGTACTCGGCGGCGAGTCCCTTGACGATCCCCGGCGGCGAGGTGATCTCGGGTGCCGCGACCTGCAGCACCTCGGTGACCGCGTCCACTACGACGCCGAGCTTGCCGCCCTCCCACTCGAGAATGACCGTGCGCGTCTCCTCCCGCAGGGGCGCCGCCACACCCAGCCGCTTCCGCAGATCCACGAGCGGCACCGCGACCCCCTGGTAGCGCAGCACGCCTTCGAGAAAGTCGGGTGCCTTGGGCAGCGGCGCCGGCGCTTCGTAGCGGAGGATGCGCTCCACCTGGAAGATGTTGAACGCGAAATCCTGGCCGGCCAGCTTGAAGGTGACGAGCTGGACGTCGTCACCCGTGGTCATGTGAGGCGATCTCCCAGCGCGTCCAGGTCCAGGATCGGGATGAGCGCCCCGCGCCGCCGCGCCACTCCCGACGCCCACGGCAACGACTCGCCGCGCGGCACGGGGAGCGCAGCCTCGCGCACGACATCGTCGGCGTCGTCCACCTCGAACGCCACGCAGCGGGTGCCCTCCCCCGCCCCGAGCTCCACCAGCACCGCGGTGCGGCCGCGTGCGGTGGGGGGCGACTGGTCGGCCATCAGGGCGCCCAGGTGCACCACCGGCACCAGCCGCCCACGCAGCGGCGTGAGCCCGCGCATCGCGGCCAGGGCGCGCGGGACATCGAGGATCTCGGCCAGGTCGCTCACTTCGAGCACCCGGGCGAGGGGCAGCCCGTACGCCCTGCCGTCCACGCGGACCAACAGGTAGCCGCGGCTCACGGTCGCTGGAGGGGCGCGGCAGGTGGCGCCCCGACCCTCACATCCGGCGTCACGAGCGGACTCCCACGCTCGCCCCCCGTGCTGCGAGCTCCGCCGCAATGCCGTCGGCGATGCCGCCGAGCGGGAAAACCAACTCGACCCCGCCGACCTGGACGGCGGCGGTGGGCATCCCCGCGATCACGGCGGACCCGCGATCCTGAGCGATACCGCCGCCGCCCGCGGCCCGGATCGCTCGCACGCCGTCCGCGCCGTCGCGTCCCATCCCGGTGAGCACGACGCCCACACTTTTGGCGCCGAACACCTGCGCCACGGAGCGGAACAGCGGGTCGGCGGCCGGGCGCACGCCCCACACGGGCGGTTCCTGGTCGAGCGCGATCACGGGGCCGTCGGGAGCGCGGAGCACCCGCATATGATAATCGCCCGGCGCCACGTACGCCGTGTCGGCGACCACGGGAGCGCCGTGGTCCGCCTCGACGACACGCAGCGCGGACAGCGAATCGAGCCGCTCCGCGAGCGAGCGCGTGAACTTGGGCGGCATGTGCTGGACGATCAGGACCGCGGCGCCACGCCCCGTGGGCAGGCGCGGGATCACCTCGGCGAGGGCGCGGGGCCCGCCCGTGGACGCGGCGACGGCCACCGCGAACTGCGCGCGGGCGCGCAGCCCCCCCTCCGGCGCGCGCCGCGCCGGGGCGGGGGGCCGGGCCATGACGGAGACGTGGGACAGGTCGGCCGCCAGGGCGCGATGCAGCGCGGCGCGCAGCTCCGGCCCCATCCGCTGGAGGGCCGCGCGGTTCGCTTCATCGGGCTTCGCGACGATCTCCATCGCACCCAGCTCGAGCGCGCGGATCGCGGCGCCGGTGCCCGGTCCCGCGTGCGCGCTCACGACCACGATCGGCCGGGGTGACTCCGACATGATGTATCCGATCGCCCCGAGACCGTCGAGCTCGGGCATCTCGAGGTCCATCGTGACGACGTCCGGGTCGAACTGGTGGACCTTCCGCACCGCGTCGAAGCCGTCGCGCGCGCTCGCCACCACGCGGAACTCGCCGGCGCCGGCAATGCCATCGGCCCCGCCCAGCACGTCGCTCAGCACGCGCCGCATCAGCGCACTGTCGTCCACGACGAGGACGCTGGGGCGGCGGTCAGAGAAGGATGGCATCGCCACCCACCGAGCGGATTTCCACCCGGCCGTCCGCCACGTAAAACCGCACCGAGCGCCCCGCCCCGCCGCCCACGGCCTCGCGCGCCACCGGGATCCCCGCGCGTCGGAGCACGTCACGCGCCGCCGCGATGTTGCGCTCGCCCATCTGCACGGAGCCCGGCATCATCAGCTGGGCGAACATGCTCGCCCCGCCGACCAGCTTCGCGACGAGCCGCCGCGGCTCGGCACCGAGCGCGGTGAGGCGCTCCACCAGCAGCGGCACGGCGGTCTCGGGGAACTTGGCGGGGTTGGACACATCGTGGGCGAGACGGCGCGACGGCAGCAGGATGTGCGCCATGGCCCCCGCGCCCGCCTGGGGGTCGTGCAGCATGATGGCCACGCACGACCCGAGCCCGAGCGTGACGATGACGGCGTCGCCCCGCTCGGCAGCCCAGTCGGCCACCTTGACGATCCGCTCCCGCGGCGGCGGCGCTCCCGTCACGACCGGGCCCGTCGGTAGATCCGCTCGCGGGGCTCCTCGAGCACGAGGCGCTCGCGCGCGGGGCCGAACAGCGTCTCGACCTTGCCGAGCAGCAACACGCCCCCGGGCGCGAGTGCCTCGGCGAACAGGGAGAACAGACGCTCCTGCATCGGTCGGTCGAAATAGATGACCACGTTGCGGCACACGACGAGGTCGTACGGGGGCGCCGGGGCCGGCTCGCTCGTGAGGTCGTGCTTCACGACGCGGACGATCCGCTGCAGCTCCGGCACGGGGTGTCGCGGCGGCTCGGCCGTGAAGTAGCGGCGCACCAGCTCGGGCGGCATCTCGGTGAACGCCGTCTCGGGATACTGCGGCGCGCGCGTGCGCTCGAGGCTCGTGCGGTCGATGTCGGTCGCGTCCACCCGGGCCCGCGGGAGCAGCTCCTCCTGGCCAAGTCGGCGCGCCGTCTCGGCGAGCGCGACGGCGCACGTATAGGGCTCCTCCCCCGACGCGCATCCCGCCGACCAGACGCGCACCTCGCCCCGGCGGGCCGTCCACAGATCCGCCAGCCGGGGCTCGAGCGCCCGCCACGTCTCCACATTGCGGAAGAACTTGGTGACGTTGATGGTGAGCGCGTCGAGCAGGTGGTCGTATTCGTGCGCGTCGTGGTCCAGCAGGCGGCTGTAGTCGTCGAAGGTATGGACGCCGCGCGCGCGCATGCGCACCGCGATGCGGCGACGGAGGCAGCGGTCCTTGTAGGAATCGCAGGCGAGGCCCCGCGCCCGCGTGATCTTCTGGGTGAGCGCCCGAAACCCCCGCTCGTCCTGCTCCGACGTCACGACAGCGCGCTCAACGTGTCCAGATTGGCTTTGACGAGCTCGTGCTTCGGGTTGATCTCGAGCGCCTTGCGCCACAGCTGGGCCGCGAGCTCCCGCTCGTTCCGCTTGTAGGCGATGTTACCGAGCTTGAAGTACACGTCTTCCCCCAGGGCGGGCGCGAGCTCGATGGCTCGGCTGTACGCCTCCCACGCCTCGTCGTAGCGCGAGCCGCGGTACGCCAGATCGCCGAGGTTCTTGGACAGCTGAGGGAGCGACGGCTCGTTTTTGCGGGCCACGCGCACCAGGTCCTCCGCGCCTGTCAGGTCCCCCGACAGCTCCTTCAGCACCGCGAGGTTGTTCTGCAGTGCCGCGTGGGACGGGTAGGCTTCCGTCGCTTCCTCGGCCAGCTCTTCGGCCGCCTCGAACTCGCCCGCGGCCGCGGCGGTGAGCGAACGCGCCCAGAACCAGGCCGGCGGCGGCGCCTGCCCGAACAGCTCCCGCGCCCGGTCGAGCCGACCGGCGGCGCTCGCATAGTCCGCCCGCTTCAGCGCCACCACTCCCCAGCCCAAGTAGACCTTGGCATCGCTGCGGGCCCGCGCCGCCGCCTCGCCGTAGGCCGCCTCCGCATCGTCGAGCCGGCCGAGCTGCTCGTACGCGAAGCCGAGATTATGGAACACCGCGGCCCGGCCCCCGCCCTTCTCCGCCGCGAGGCGGAGCGCCTCCATCGCTTCGCGCCACCGCGCCTGCTTCAGGGCCACGAGGCCGATGTAGAAGTGCGCGTGGGCTTCCGCGGGGCGCAGCTCGGCGACGCGCCGGAACTCGCGGGTCGCTTCGTCCAGCATCCCTGTCTTGTAGAAGGCGACCCCCAGGTTGCGGTGCTCCTCGACCCGCGCGTCGGTGATCTGGGCGTTCGCGGCCGACGCGGTGCGCCCCGCGCGGTGCACGAACCCCGCCGTGATCAAACCGTACAGCGCCTTGCCGATCTCGAACTCCCCCAGCCCCGCGTCTTCGATCACGTGGTGCACGTCGCGCCCGCCGTCGAGCAGGGGGAGGATGCGCTGCTGCGTGTCGGTGAGCTCGGCCTCGCTGATCGCCAGCCGGTCCTTGTCCACGCCGAAGATCAGATCGAACGACGGGATCTTTTTCTCAATCAGGCTCCACTCGTCCACCCGTCGGGCCCCTTCGAGCAGCAGCGACTCGGGGTTGATCGAGACCAAGAAGCCCTGACGCTCCGGGCGGACGTCGGCCTCGAAGTTGAAGGTCCCCTGCGTCCAGGTGAACAGATAGTAGACCGATTCCTCGATCTGCACCCGCATGTAGCGCTCGAGGTCGGCCTGCGTGATCACCGCCAGCGCGACCAGAATCGCGCCGAGCTTCTTGCCGTGCTCCTTGGTCTGCCGGTGGATCCCGGCGTCAAGCTGCTCCTGCGTGATCTTGCCGTGCTTCACCAGGAGGTCGCCCAGCCGGTCGCGCCGGTTCACGATCGATGCGTAGCAGATCCGGCCCTTGTCGAAGTAGATGTAGCCGAAGTTCGAGCGATCGGCGATCGACAGACATCCGGTCTTCTGCCCCAGCGCGAGCAGCTGCAGCACGTCGGGGAGCGACGCTTCCTTGAGCGATCCCTTGATGGCCATCAGCGCAACTCCTCGATCAGGCGATCCGTCACGTCGGCCCAGTCCCAGACCATCTTTTCGCGGCTCTTGATCCCGCCGAGGCTCGAGACCACCAGCCCCGTGGTGCGGAAGCCGCTGCCGCGCGGGGTGTCGCGCGGCGCCTGTCCCTCGAGTACCTCGCGCGCGAGCCCGGCGGTCAGCGGCACGTCCTGGGCAGCCGCGGCGCCGACCACCCGCTGCAGCACACCCACCAGGCCGCGCACCGAGTCCGCCGGCCGGTCGGCGAGGTAGTCGATCAGTGTGGGCTCGGGCGCGATGTGCTGCTGGGTCAACATGCGCTCGAGCACCGCCCGCTTCACGTCGCGGTCCGGCTCCTTCAGCTCGGCGACCAACCCGCCCTCGAGGCGCGACACGATGCGTTCTTCCAGCCCCTGCAACTTGTGGGGATGCGCCGCCGCGGTGAAGACGAGCTGGCGGTCCTTGTCGTGGAGCAGATTGAACAGGTTGAACAGCTCCTCCTGCGTGCGCTCCTTGCCCGCGATCAAGTGGATGTCGTCGAGCAGCAAGGCGGTGGCGCGGCGGTAGCGCGCCCGCCACCAGTCCACGCGGTTGCCGTCGATCGCGCTGATCAACTCGTCGATGAAGGCCTGCGTCGAGAGGCAAGCCACGACGGCCCGGCGGCCCCGGGCCAGCTCGAGTCCGATCGCGTGCAGCAGATGCGTCTTGCCGAGCCCGCTCGGCCCGACCAGCACGAGCGGGTTGTACTTCTTCCCCGGGTGCTCGAGCACCGCGCGCGCGGCGCTCACCGCCACTTGGTTCGACGGCCCGACGGCGTACGCCGTGAGCGGGAACGCGGCCGACGGCTGCGGCGGCGGTGCGGCACCGTCGCGGACCTTGGACGCGGCGTCCTCCGCCTCCGCCAGCCGTTCCGGATCGCGGAACACGCTCTGGCCGGCGGCCTGCGGGTCGAGCTCCGCCACTTCGGTCTCGAGCGCCTTGAGCCGCTCCACGTCCTGCCCGAACGTCGCGATCGCCTCGTCCACCGCCCCCGGCGCATCCCGTTGGAGCAGTGCCTCGAGCCGGTGCGTGCGATACCCCTCGCCTCCCCAGCGCAGCACCGCCTCGCCCACGCGCGACCGCCACGCCTCGACCGCCTTCCCGACCGTGACGGTCACGTCGGCGAGGAACTCGCCGAACTCGTCGCCGCCGCGGGGCGCGGCGGCCGGCGCCGCGCCGGCCACGAGGCCGAGGATCTGCTTCGCCGTTTCCGCGTTGATGGCCGTGTCGTGCACCGCCTGGAACGCGACCAGCCGATTCAGCACGCCCATCAGCTCGCGCACGTTGCCGACCTCCGCCTGCGCGACCGTCTCCAACACTCCGGGCTCGAAGCGCGCCCCGCGCTCCTCGGCCTTGCGCCGCAGAATCGCGACGCGCGTCTCGTAGTCCGGCACGCCCACGTCCACCACCAGACCGCCCGAGAGCCGCGAGATCAGCCGCTCGTCCAGGTCGGCGATGTCGGGCGGCGGCCGGTCGCTCGTCAACACGAGCTGACGACCCGCCGCCTGCAGCGCCTCCGTGAGCCGCAGCAGCTCCGACTGCATCTCCTTGCGGTTGGTGAGAAACTGGACGTCGTCGAGCAGCAGCACGTCCACGTTCTGGAAGCGGCGACGGAACAGGTCGCCCTGCCCCGCCGCGATCGCCGCGTGGAACGCTTCCACGTACTCGTCCAGCGTCAGGTACTCGATGTTCAGTGCCGGGGCGAGCTTCTTCGCGGCATGCCCGACGGCCATGAGGAGGTGCGTCTTCCCGAGCCCGGAGCCGGAGTACACGAACAGCGGGTTGTACGCCGAGCCTGGGTTCTCGGCCACGGCCCGTCCCGCGGTGACCGCCAGCCGGTTCGCCGAGCCCACCACGAACGTGTCGAAGGAATACTTGGGGTTGAGCGCGCTGGTCATGCCGCGGTCCCCGCCGCCAGCTTTTTGAGTACCAGCTCGGAGATCCCCTTGAGCGTCTCGAACACGCCCTGCCCGTGCAGCGCGTCCGCGCCGAAGCTCGGCACGCCGCGGAAGTTCAGGGCGTCGTCCAGGTCCGCCGACGACAGAATCAGCTCGCGCGGCAGGTCCTGCTTGTTGTACTGCAGCACCAGCGGGATAGTCCGGATGTCCACCCCGTGCTCGAGCAGGTTGCTCTGCAGGTTCTGGAGGCTCTCCAGATTCTCATCGAGTTGGCGCGCCTGGCTGTCGCCCACGAACACCACTCCGTCCGCTCCCTGGAGCACCAGCCGACGCGTCGCGTTGTAGTAGACCTGCCCCGGCACCGTGTAGAGCTGGAACCGGGTGGAGAACCCCGAGATCTGCCCGAGGTCGATCGGCAGGAAGTCGAAGAACAGCGTGCGATCGGTCTGGGTGGCGAGGGAGACCATGCGTCCGCGGCGCGAGTCCGGCACCCGGCCGTAGATATAGTGCAGATTGGTCGTCTTGCCCGACCGCCCCGGGCCGTAGTAAACGATCTTGCAGGTGATCTCGCGCGTCGTGAAGTTGACCAGGGACACCGGGCTATCTCCCGAACAGCGTGTTGAGACTGTCGCTCAGCTCCCGCTCGAAGTCCGCGGCGAGCACCTGCTTGGGCACGCTGTCTTTGGGGCTCGCCGCCCGGAGGTCGGCGGCGAGCTGCTCCAAGAATAACTGCACCAGGCCGAGCGACGAAACATCGAGGTCGTAAACGACGAGCGCCACCAGCCGGCCGCGTCCCGTCGGGACCCCGGCGAGAAAGATTCCGTGCCGCTCGCCCTGATGGTTCAGCGCCGCGAACGGAGCCTGGCCGAGCTGGCGGGCGATCTCGTCGGTCGACGCCATGATCGCGGCGCCGAGGGCCGCAGCCGACATCACGTCCAGCGCGCGCGAAAAGCCGTGCTGGGCGAGCACCTGGCCCGCTGACGTCATGACGAGCACCAGCCGCGCGCCGGCTTCCCTCACGAACGTCATCAACGGCTGGAGCGTCCACCCTTCGACCGCGCGCGTCGTCATCCCGCCACCTCCGCCGCCCGGAGCAGCTCGAGCCGCACCAGACCCACGTTCACGTCCGGCTCCGCCACGGCGACCACCAGGATGCCGCCCGCCCCCCCGGTCGGCACCACCAGCAGCGCGCCCTGCTCCGCCTGCAGGTGCCAAAACACGCTCGCGCCCACGCCGGCCGCCTCCATGGCGCGCCGCAGCCGCGTGGTCAGGCTCGAGGCCAGCGCCGCCACCGCCGGGCCCTTGATGCCCTCCATCAGCTGGTCGGCCACCACGATCCCGTCCTCCGCGGACACCAGCATCGCGCCCCGGACCCCGCGGACGCGCGTGATGAGATCGAGCGCCCGGCCGTAGCCCGCCGCCGCCGTCACGCGTGCGCCTCGAGCCAGCGACGCGCCGCGAGGGCCGCGCGCTGGGCGATGATCGCGAGCCGGCCCATCGGCACGGCGCGGTCGCGCACCACCAGCAACAGCGCGTCGCCGGTGGGCTGCGTGAGATGGATGTGGCCCAGCTTCCCTTCGGCCGCGAGCCCGGTCCAGCCTCCCAGGCCAAGGAGCTTCACCGTACGCGCCGCCTCCTGGGAGACGCCCGCGAGGTAGGCGGCCACCGCGTCGGTCACGTCCTGCCCCTGCGGGTCCTTGAGGGCGCCGCCGAGCACCCGTCCCGACGCGTCGAGCAGCAACAGCCCCTCCTGCGCCCCTTCGAGGCCCGCGAACACGCGTGCCTCCTCGAGCGGCTGAGCCGCCGGGGCCAGCGGCACGTCCGGTGGAGGCTCGCGCTCCACCTCGCTCGCGCCGCCGCGCGCCAGGGCCAGCGCCTGCGCCACGCCGGGGTCGTCGGGCGCGGCACGCTGCGCCGCCTCGAGGTGCGCCGCCGCCTGCTGCACGTCGCCGACCTTGAAATAGAGGAACGCGAGCCCCTTCAGCGCTCCCACGTGGGCGGGGGCGATGCGGAGCGTCATGTCCCATTCATCGAACGCGCGCTCGTAGTCGTGCTTGTCCGCGAGGATGCGCGCGTACAGGTCGTGCGCGTCGGCGAGGTGCGGATGGCGCTCGAGGCCGGTCAAGGCGACCCGGTGCGCGGCGTCGACCTGCCCCTTCTGCCGCAGCAGCTCCGCTAACCGCAGAAACAGGAGGCTGTCCGGGTCCTGAGCCAGCTGCGCCGAGAGCGTCTTGACGTCGTCAGGCATGCATGCCGGTCCCCGTGCCCGTCCCGGCGAGGGTCCGCGCGGCGGCCTTGGTACGGCGCACCTCGTCGACCTGCGCCAACTCCGTGTCCGAGCGCGGCGCGAGCCGCTCCCACTGGTCCCACTGCTCCACCGCCTCGCCGAACCGGCCGGTGGCGACGAGCGCGTAGCCGAGCACCCGGTGGGCAGCCACGAGCAGGGGGTCGAGCCGGAGCGCGCGGCGCAGCTCCTCGACCGAATCGGCGGCGCGTCCC
>DATHGL010000365.1:0-2493 GCA_035317625.1 Gemmatimonadales bacterium
GATGAGATGCCGCCGGAACCATTCGATCGAGTGGCTGGTGGCGAGCTCGTTGACCCGCGTGGGATTGACGCGGGTGTCGACCGGGCCCGCCATCAGCGTCATGCTGCGCGGCACCGCCGGGTTGTCCGCCTGCGCCATCACCGCGACGGCGGCCAGCACCCCCACGCAGGGCTGGCAGACGGCGACGACATGCGACTCGGGCCCCATCGACTCCAGGAATCGGATGACGTGGTCGATGAAGTCGTCGAAGCCGAACGCGCCGTGCTCGAGGGCGACGTCGCGGGCGTTGTGCCAGTCGGTCACGTACACGTCGTGCTCGGGCAGCATGGTGCGCACGGTGCCGCGCAGCAGGGTCGCGAAGTGGCCGGACATCGGCGCGACGAGCAGCACCCGCGGCTGCGCGAGGTCGAGGTCCTTTCTGAAGTGCAGGAGCGTGCCGAACGGGGTCTGGTCGGCCGATTCTTCACGGACGGCGATTTCTCGATCGCCGACCCGGACGCGGTCGATGCCGTAGGCGGGGCGATGGTGGGTCAGGCCCGTGCGGGCCACGAGCTCGTAGGCGGCGGCCATCCGCGACCACCACGGAGGGGTCAGTGGCCCCAGCCAGGGGAAGCGCAGCATGGGGGCGGTCAGACCCGCCATGGTTCGAACGGGACCCCGCGACATCAGACCACGTCTGATAGGCCTGATAGATCAATGTCGTCTTTACAGTGGCATCACTTATACCCCATGCTGCACCGCGAACGCGACAAAAGGACGCATCGATGGCCAAGGCGACGCTCCTCATCAGCAGCAAGAACTACTCTTCCTGGTCGCTACGCGGCTGGCTCATGACCCGGATGTCCGGCCTGCCGCTCGAGTTCGTCGCCCGGCTCGTGGCGACGGGCGTCGACGCCGTACCCAGGTATCCCGGAAGACGGCCGCGCGGCGGAGGCCCGCCTTCAGGAGGCGGTCCGGCTGGCCAAGGCCGACGCCGCCCTCGTGACGCGTCTGGTTCGCGTGGAGAAGCGGGACTAAGGCAGCGTCAGGGAATAAGTGAACGAATCATTGTCGTCGACGCGTCGGGTGAAGCGTGTAGTTCCAGTCGCCATGGAAGCGATGGGGCACGAGGTTGAGCGCGGCCATCTGGGCATCCGTCACGTCGTGGCCTTTCGGATAGGCCCCGCGGTCGAGTTCACATCGCACCCGCAATCCGGCCGCGGTGCGGGTGGCGCCGATCAGATTGACGATCACCGCGAGACTCACGAGCGGCTGGCCGCGCCAGTTGCTGCTGATGTACGAGAAGAGGCGGTGCTCGATCTTGTTCCACTTGCTGGTCCCCGGCGGGAGGTGACAGACGGTGATCGCCACCCGCGTGCGGGTGGCCAGCCGTTGCAGTTCCCATTTCCACAGCCGTACGCGCGCCCCCTTGCTCCCGCCGGCGTCCGCGGTGATGAGCAACGAGCGCGCGCGCCGATAGCGCGGCCGGCCCATCTTGCGCCACCACCTCCCGATCGTCCGGGCCGCGAAGGTGGCCGTGTCGTGGTCAATGCCCACGCTCACCCACCCGGCGTTGCGGGTGAGATCGTAGACCCCGTAGGGAATCGCCTTGCCGCGCTCCGGGATAAGGAAGTCATGGACCCGCACCGGCTCGGGCTGGCCCGTCGGCCGCCACTGGCGTCCTGCGTTCTTGAAGTCGCCGACCAGTTCCTTCTTCTTCGTATCGACCGAGATGACAGGCTGCGTCGCTCTTTGGAACTGCCGCACCTGCTGGTTGATGTACCGGAACTGCGCGTCGCGGTCCGGGTGGCTCGAGCCTTCGCGGGTCTTGCGGTTGCCCTGCAGACTGTAGCCCGCCGCCGCGAGCAGTTCGGCCACCAGTTGCCGGCTGACGGCGTGGCCCATGGCTTGGAGGGCCTCCGCCAAATGCCGCACGCTCTTCGAGGTCCAGCGCAGCGGCGACTGGGGGTGTCCCGACGCGGTCGGCTCCACCAACCCTTGGAGATCGGTCAGCAGGGTTGGATCTTTCGCCAGCGTCGTCTTGCGGCCCCCGCCGGGCCGCCGAATCCGCTGCGGGGCGACCTCGCGGGGCGCGGTCAACTCCTTGAGGCCGCGCCGGATGGTGGAATGCGCGATTCCTGTCGCGCGCGCCACCACGGTGATGCCGCCGCGCCCCGTCGCTCGGGCCTCCGTCGCAGCCCAGATCCGGCGAGCGCGCTCCGTCAACGCCGGGGCCAAGGCCTTGTACTTCGCCCGACAGCGCGTGACGTTCACTCAGCCAGCGTATCAACAGGGCCTTCATATTCGAGCACTTATTGTCTGACACTGCCTAAGCAGGCGAACCCCAGCGTGCTTTTCGGAGAGTTCTGGTGGACAGTCGCGCCTATGCGCTGCGCCAGGGTGCTCATAAACGGAGCATCCAGTCGCTACAACCCATGCGGCCGTCGGAGTGAACGAAGCACTCGTCGCGCCTCGGGCGTTCGCTCCGCTAGCGCGGTTCGGAAATGCTCGGCA
>DATHGL010000366.1:0-3215 GCA_035317625.1 Gemmatimonadales bacterium
AATCGCTCGGAACCTCAGGTGGCCCCCTCGGGGTACACACGCCCCGTGACCCCGTCGGCCGACTCGCTTCTTCCCGATCTCCAGCACGCCCTCGCCGGGCGCTATGTGCTGGAGCGGCGCCTGGGGCGCGGCGGCATGGGAGTCGTGTACCTCGCCCGGGAGCTCCGCCTCGACCGCCGGGTCGCCATCAAGCTGCTGCCGCCCGAGCGGTCCGTGCAGCCCGCCGCGCGGGAGCGGTTCCTCCGCGAGGCCCGGACCGCGGCGCAGCTGTCCCATCCCGGGATCGTGCCGATATTCGCCGTGCACGAGGTTCGCGACTTCGTGTTCTTCGTGATGGCGTACGTGGAAGGGGAGACCCTGGGCCAGCGCGTGCGCGCGGACGGCCCGCTGAGCCATGCTGCGGCGGCGCAGCTGCTCGAGCAGGTGGGGCGCGCACTGGCCCACGCGCATGCCCGCGGCGTGGTACACCGCGACGTGAAGCCCGATAACATCCTGCTCGATCAGGTCACCGGTCGCGCCCTCGTGTCCGACTTCGGCATCGCGCACCTCGGCTCGGGTGCCGTTTCGGCGCCGCGACAGGCTGTGGGGACCGCCGAGTTCATGAGCCCGGAGCAGGTGATCGGCGGGCCCGTGGACGGGCGCAGCGACCTCTACTCGCTCGGCGTCGTGGGGTTCTTCGCGCTGACGGGCCACCTCCCGTTCGACGGGCCGGATGCGATGACCGTGCTGGCCCGACACGTCACCGACCCTCCACCCACCATCGCTTCCGTGGCGCCGGAAGTGCCGCTGCGGTTGGCCGAAGCGGTCGAGCGCTGCCTGGCCAAGGACCCGGACGCCCGCTACCCGAGCGCGGACGCGTTCGCCGAGGCGGTGGGCGCGGCGCTCGATCGTCGCGCGGCGGTCGCCGTCCGCGCGTTCGTGACCGGAGCCCGGCACCTCTCGACCAGCGCGTTGCTGTACGGGGCGGCCGCGGGCGTCGGGCTGCCGCTCCTCGCCGTCCGTTTCCTCGAGCTGACGGAGCCGCGCGCCAAGGCGGCGACGGTGGCAGCGGCGGTGGCGATCGCGCTCGTGCCGCTGGCCGTCATGTTGGCCCGGGTGCGGCGGCTGCTCAGCGCCGGCTACGGGCGGCAGCATCTCACCGATGCGCTCCGAGCGGAGCTCGGCCATCGGCGCGAGGAGCTCGCGTTCCTCTACGGGTACGGACCGTCGCGGCTCGAGCGGGCGCTGCGCCGGCTGGCGTATCTGTGCGTAGCGGCCGCCGCGGGGATCGTCGGCGCGCTGCAGCGGGTGCCGGCCCTGGCGGAGGTGGTGGGCGTTCCTCCGTTGTTCTGGGTCGTCGCGACCACGGCGCTGCTCGCCGCCGCGATTGCCCGGGCGCGCACGGAGCACCGCACCGACCCCAAGGCGGAACGGCGGCTGCGGTTCTGGAACGGGCCGCTGGGCCGATGGCTCTTCAGCGTGGCCGGGCTGCGGCTCGCGCCCCGGCCGGAGCCGGCGCCGGAGCCGGAGCAGAATGAGGAGCCGGTGGTGGCGGCGATGGTGCCGACGATTACGCTCCTACCGCGCCGGCCGGACGCTTGACCCGCGCGAGGCGGTCCGCGGCTTCGCGCAGCATCTCCTCGGTCTTGCAGAACGCGAAGCGCACGAGTCGCTGCCCCAGCACGGGGCGGCTGAAGAAGCTCGAGCCCGGGACCGGCGCGACCCCTATCTCCTTCGTCAACCAGTAGGAGAACTCGTCGCCTGGCAGCTCCGAGATGGCGGAGCAGTCGGCCAGCACGTAATAGGCCCCCTGAGGCGCCCGGCAGCGGAACCCGGCGTCGACGAGGGCGCGGCAGAGCAGGTCGCGGCGCGCGCGATAGTCGCGGGCGAGGCCCTCGTAGTAGTCGTCCCCCAGCGTCTCGAGCCCCACGGCGATCGCCTCCTGGAGCGGCGCCGGCGCCCCCACGGTCAGGAAGTCATGCACCTTGCGGATCGCGTCGGTCGCGTCCGGCGGGGCCACGATCGTGCCGATGCGCCAGCCGGTGACGCTGAACGTCTTCGACGCGCCGCTGATCGTGATGGTGCGCTCGCGCATCCCGTCGAGCGTCGCGATCGGCACGTGCTCGCCCTCGTAATAGATGTGCTCGTAGATCTCGTCCGTCACGGCGTACGCGTCGTGCCGCCGGCACAGCTCGGCGATCGCCTGGAGCTCGCGGCGCGACAGCACCCTGCCGGTGGGATTGTTGGGCGTGCACACGATGATCGCGCGGGTGTGCCGCGAGAACGCCGCCGCCAGCCGGTCGAAGTCGAGCTCCTCGCTCGTCTGGAGCGGCACGTACACGGGTTTGGCGCCGCACAGAATCGCGTCCGGGCCGTAGTTCTCGTAGAATGGCTCGAAGACGATCACCTCGTCGCCGGGGTCGACGATCGCGAGTAGCGCCGATGCCATCGCTTCGGTGGCCCCGCACGTGATCGTGATCTCGGTCTCCGGGTTGACCGTCATGCCGTACCACTCGGCGTATTTCCGGGCGAGCGCGTCACGCAGACGCTTGGCCCCCCAGGTGATGGCGTACTGGTTCACGTCGTCGCGAATCGCCCGCGCCGCTGCCTCTTTGAGCACGTCGGGCGCGGGAAAGTTCGGGAACCCCTGGGCGAGGTTGATGGCCCCATGCTCGGTCGCGAGCCGGGTCATCCCGCGAATCACCGATTCGGTGAAGGAGTGGGTGCGCCGCGCGGTGTGCATACGAGGGGAACTTACAAGAGGAAGGCCCCGGCGAAACAGCCCGGGGCCTTCGATCCGCCTGGCGGTCTGTTGTCCTCACCCTATGGAAGGTTCCCGAACCAAAGGAAGTCCGCCGCGCCCCCCTCCATGACGGTCGCTGTTATGCCGATGACGCCGCCGCCGCAGGCCGGCCCACTCGTCGGGATGGTCTCATGCCACGTGGTATTGGGGGGCAGCACCTCGCAGACGGTATAGGTGCCGGCCGGGACACCGCTGAAGACGTAGTTGTTCCCTTCTACGTCAAGGGCCACGCCGCTGGTTACCGCCGTGGCGACGACCGCGCCGTTCCCGTCCCTGAGCTCGACGCACCAGCCCGCGAGATAGGGGAAATTCTGGGCCGGATCATCAACGAACACCTGGCCCATGACCATCGCGGTCCCCGTACGTCCGGAGTTGACGCAGCCGGGTGGGGGTAGGACCGGGCAACCAGAGGCGTCCACGGTGGTGCCGAGCG
>DATHGL010000367.1:0-4418 GCA_035317625.1 Gemmatimonadales bacterium
AGTCGGCGAGGAACGGGTCACCCTGTTTCCCCGCGACGCCCGCGTCGGCCGCGCCCGATTCGGTCAGGCCTCTGTAGGTCAACTCCACGCGCGCGCCGCCGGTCCAGTCGCTCAGGATTTCGGTGGCGGCCTGCCAAAAACCACGCGTCTGCTTGGCCTTACCGGCTTCGGTCAGGAGCCTCCGGATGGGATCGAGCATGACTTCAACCTACGTCGAACAACGGCGTCGCGCAGCGACGTCGCACGCGGACCTCGCGCGACGCCGTTTCTTTCAAGGATCCGTAGGCCGGATGTCGACTTCGCTCATCATCGCTCGATCCGACACGGTCAGGGTAGACAGCACGGCATGTGCTACATCGTCGGCCGTGAGGACCCGGTCGGGGTTGTGGGGCATACGACCCTGCTGCTTGGCCGTGAACGGCGTGGCGACGGAGCCCGGGCAGATCGCCACCACTCGGACCCCGTGCTTTCGCACCTCGAGCATCAAGCTCTTCGAGAAGCCCAGGACGGCGTGCTTCGATGCGCAATAGGCGGTCCCGCCGGCGATGCCGTTTTTCCCTGCCAGCGACGCGATGTTGACGATGGTGCCGCCCGCGCCTTGCATGCCCACGACGAACGCGCGTGTGACGAGGTACAACGACCGCACGTTCACGGCCATCGTCTCGTCCCAGTCCTCGAGCGCCAACTCCGCGAGCGGCTTGAAGCGGCCAATGCCGGCATTGTTCACCAAGATTCGGGGCACGCCCCGCTCACGGATCACGAACGCGGCGAACGCCTCCACGCTGGCGGCGTTGGAGACGTCACACGGCATGCCGATGGCGTCGATGCTCCCCGCCTTCAGTTCGCGCACCGTGGCCTCGACATTGGGGGCGGTGCGCGCGCAGATCGCGACCCGCGCCCCCGCGTGCCCTAACGCGAACGCCGTCGCGCGCCCGATTCCCTCCGTCGCGCCAGTCACCACGGCGAGCGAGCCGGTTAGGTTCATAGGCAGGAATATATGACGCCCGTGGGGGCGGGCGCGCGGGAACCCCGCGGTGTTTTGGAGGAGACGACGGAGGGTCATTCGTATGAACGCAGAACTCACGTTGGTGTCGGACGAGGACGCACTCGATGCCTATTCCCGGGCGGTGACGGGGGCCGCGGAGCGGGTGGGTCCGGCGGTCGTGAGCGTGGACGTACGGCGCCGCGTCGCGCGGCGCGGTCGCGCCGCGCGCGACGTCCCGGGACACGGCTCGGGCTTCGTGTTCACGCCGGACGGTTTCATCCTGACGAACAGCCACGTCATTCACGACGCGGCGCGGATCGACGCCGCCTTCGCCGATGGGCGTCGCCTCCGGGCCGAGCTCGTGGGTGACGATCCCGACACCGATCTGGCAGTCGTGCGGGCGGAGCCGCCGGCTGCGGCGGTCGCCGAGCTCGGCGATTCCGGGGGGTTGCGCGTAGGCCAGCTGGTGGTGGCGATCGGCAACCCTCTGGGTTTCGAGAGCACCGTGACGGCGGGGGTGGTGAGCGCGCTCGGTCGCTCCTTCCGGTCGGTGACGGGGCGGCTGATCGATGACGTGATCCAGACCGACGCGGCGCTGAACCCGGGCAACTCCGGTGGGCCGCTGGTGGACTCCCGGGGCCGCGTGATCGGCGTGAACACGGCGGTGATCCTGCCGGCGCAGGGGATCTGCTTCGCCGTGGGGATCAATACGGCCAAGTTCGTGGCCGGCCAGCTGATCCGCCACGGCAAGATTCGACGCGGGCGGATCGGCGTGGCGGGGCAGAACATCCCCCTGCTGCGGCTCGCCCGGCGGGCGCACGGCCTCGATGCGAAGAGCGGCGTGCTGGTGACGGGGGTCGAGCCGGACAGCGCGGCGCAGCGTGCCGGGCTCAGCTCCGGTGATATCATCGTCGCCTTCGACGGCACGGCGGTCACCGGGATCGACGACCTGCACCGGCTGCTCGTCACCGATCGCATCGGCGCGCGCACGACGATCGCGGTGCTGCGCAACGCCGACAAGCTCGACCTGTCCATCACCCCGGAGGAATCCGGGGGGCGCCCCGGTTGAGGAGACCGCACATGGCCAGACGCAACGCCGGCTCGAACCAGCCGCTCGCCGCCGGGACGCCGGCGCCCGATTTCACCTTGGCGAGCGGGCCAGATCGGGCGGTGACGCTGCACGAGCTCCGCGGGCGGCCCGTCATTCTGGCGTTGTATCCCGCGGACTGGAGCCCGGTCTGCGGGGACCAGATGACGCTGTACAATGAGGTGCTGCCGGAGTTCGAGCGCCACGGCGCACAGCTGCTCGGCCTGTCGGTGGACGGCGTGTGGAGCCACGCCGCCTTCGCGGCCCACCGCAAGCTCCGCTTTCCGCTGCTCTCCGACTTCGAGCCCAAGGGCCAGGTCGCGCGTCGCTACGGCGCATATCGGGCGACCGATGGTTTCACGGAGCGGGCGCTGTTCGTGATCGACGGGAACGGAGTCATCCGGTGGAGCTACGTCTCGCCCATCGCGGTCAATCCCGGCGCGGACGGGATTCTGCGCGCGCTGGAGGCACTCACCGGGGACCGGAGGCCGGCGTGACCAAACGCCAGGCGACCGCCCGGCTGGCGCTCGCAGTCGGCGACCGAGACCACGTCCAGGGTCCGGCCGGAGCGCCGGTCACGCTGGTCGAGTACGGCGACTACGAGTGCCCGCACTGCGGGCGCGCCTACCCGATCGTGAAGCAAGTCCAGAAGGTGTTGGGCCGCCGTCTGCGCTTCGTGTTTCGGAATTTTCCCCTGCGCGAGAGTCACCCGCACGCCCAGCATGCCGCCGAGGCGGCGGAGGCCGCGGGAGGGCAAGGGAAGTTCTGGGAGATGCACGATCGGCTGTTCGAGCGGCAGTTCGCCCTCGAAGGCGAGAACCTGATCGAGTACGCCGGTGATCTGGGCCTCGACGTCGCGCGCTTCCGGAAAGATCTCGTGGAGGGGAGGTACGCGCCGCGCGTGCGGGAGGACTTTCGGAGCGGCGTCATGAGCGGGGTGAACGGCACACCCACGTTTTTCATCAACGGCGCGCGGCACGACGATGGGTGGGACGTGGAGCCGCTCGTCGCGGCGCTCGAGCGGGAGAGCGCTAGGCCCTGATCGCCCCCGGGAAGCGTGCCGCGTCGGGCGTGAATCCGGGGAAGATGGCCGAGAGCTCGCGGGCGCCCAGATGGCGCGCCAAGAGCTCGGCGAACAGGTCGCGGAAGTCGGTGGTCACCGCCACGTCCCGCCCCTCGAACCGCTGAGCCGGCTCGAGCCCGGGCCATCTGCCGAGCATGCGGCCGCCGTTCACGGGGCCGCCCAGCACCAACATGGCGGTCGCGTGCCCGTGATCGGTGCCCGAGTTCCCGTTCTCGCGCACCGTGCGTCCGAACTCGGACATCGTCAGCACCACGACGTCGCGCATCCGCTCGCCCAGGTCGACGGTGAACGCGGCCAACCCTTGCCCCAGGTCGCGGAGCCGCGCCGCGAGCTGGCCCTCGCTCGCGCCCTGGTTGACGTGCGTGTCCCATCCGGTGACGTCCGCGAACGCCACCTGCAGCCCGACGTCGGCCTTGATCAGTTGGGCGATTTCGAACATCGCTTTCCCAAGCTTGCCGCGCGGGTAGTCGGCCCCGTTCTCCGGCCGGTACTGCGCAGGGTCCACGTGTTTCAGCAACTGCACCGCTTCGAAGGCCTCCTGGGCCGACGTCGAAAGCAGGCCCGTCGCCGAGCCGGCGTACAGGTCTTCGAAGGCGCGCGTGAGCCGGTCGCGTGCGGCGGGCTGTGGCGCCCGCAGGCCGAACGCCTGCAGGTCGTCGATCGCGAGGCTCGGTGCGGTGCCAGCGAGGATGCGCGGCAGTTGCGGACCGAACGCGACCGCGCGGAACGGGGTGTCCTGGTGCTCGCGGTCGTGCTGACAGAAGCGGTTGAGCCACCCGTCTCCTGTCGCCTTCACGCCCGGTGTGCCCGACTCCATGTAATCCTGCGCGTCGAAGTGGCTACGCGTCGCGTCGGGCGAGCCGATCGCGTGAATCGCGGCCAGGCTCTTCGCGTCCCACAGCGGTTTGAGCGCCGCGAGGCCCGGGTGCAGGCCGAAGTAGCCGTCCAAGTCCACGACGTCCTTCTCGGGCACCGCGATCCGGGGCCGTTCCCGGTAGTAGATGGGGTCGCCGTGCGGCACGATCATGTTGAGCCCGTCCACTGCGCCGCGCTGGAAGAGGCAAACCAAGACAGGGCGGCAACAGGCGGCAGAGGGCGGCAAGGGCTTGTACGAGGTGAACGCCGCCCGCGCCAAGAACAGCGGGTCCAGACCGAAGCTGAACAACGCCAAACCGCCGGACTTCACGAAAACTCTTCGCGAGATCGACATGTTTCGGTCCTCCGACCGTTGCCGCCCTCTGCCGCCCCTGCCGCCCATTCCC
>DATHGL010000368.1:0-10019 GCA_035317625.1 Gemmatimonadales bacterium
CGCTCGCCCGCTTGCCGGGGTTCGCGCCGGTCGGCTAAATTGTTGCGATGCAAGGACAAGCCCTACCTGGCTTCCGCGACTTTTACCCTGAAGAACTGGCTCTCCGCAACTACATCTTCGCCACCTGGCGCGACGTGGCGCGGCGCTACGGCTTCCAGGAGTACGACGGTCCCCCGCTCGAGCCGCTGGAGCTGTACACGGAAAAGAGCGGTGAGGAGATCGTGCAGCAGCTGTACGGATTCGAGGACAAGGGCGGGCGCAAGGTCGCGCTGCGCCCGGAGATGACCCCCACCCTCGCCCGCATGGTGGGAGCCCACGCCCAGGCGCTCAAGAAGCCGATCCGCTGGTTCTCGATCCCCCAGCTGTTTCGCTACGAGCGCCAGCAGCGGGGCCGCCTGCGGGAGCACTTTCAGCTCAACATGGACATGATCGGCGAAGCGAGCGCGCTCGCCGACGCCGAGCTCATCGCGGCCGTGATCGACATCATGCGCGCCTTCGGGTTCGGACCCAAAGACGTCCAACTCCGCATGTCGGACCGCCGCGTGCTGCGTGCGCTGCTGCTCGGGCACGGCCTGACGGAGACGCAACTCCCCGCGGCCTACGCGGCGATCGACAAGAGCGAGCGCGACCCGAAGGACGTCCTGGCGGCCAAGCTCGGAGCAGCGGGAATCGGGAAACAGGAAACGGACGCGGTGTTCGAGGTCGCCGGCTTGAAGGACCTCGATGCCGTCGGCCGTGCGCTTGGCAAGGTCAAGGCGGAGGCGGTGGGGGTGCCGCTCGCGGAAGCCGTCGGCGCGCTCGCGGCCATGGGACTCGGAGAGTTCGTGGCGGTCGACTGCACGATCGTCCGCGGGCTCGCCTACTATACCGGGATCGTGTTCGAGCTGTTCGATACGGGGAAAACGCTGCGGGCCGTGTGCGGTGGCGGTCGGTACGACGGCCTGCTGAAGGCCCTCGGAGGGGTGGACCTGCCCGCCCTGGGGTTTGGGATGGGAGATGTCGTCCTCGGGGAACTGTTGCGCGAGCACAAGAGTCGTTTGGAGGCGCCGGGGCAGCTCGACGCCTTTTTGGTGGCGGTGAGCGGTGCTGACATCGCGCCGGTGCTCAAGCTGGCGCACGAGCTGCGCGACCGGGGGATCGCGGTGGAGTACGGGCTGCGACACGCGGCGATCCGCAAGCAGCTCGAGCTGGCCGTGGCGCGGGGAGCGCCGCGGGCCGTCATCATCGGGCCCGATGAGCGCGCCGCGGGTGAGGTCGTGGTGCGCGACCTCAAGGCGGGCAAGGAAGACAGGGTGCCCATGGCGAAGCTGCTCAACGGGTTCTTTCGGTAATGGCCCAAGCGCAAAAGATCACCCCACGCGCGAAAGACTTCAGCGAGTGGTACAACGACGTCATCATGCAGGCCGAGCTGGCGGACCACTCACCGGTGCGGGGTTGCATGGTGATCCGGCCGCACGGCTACCGCATCTGGGAGCTGATGCAAAGCGCGCTGGACGACATGTTCAAGGCCACCGGCCACCAGAACGCGTACTTCCCGCTCTTCATCCCGATGAGCTTTCTCGCGAAGGAAGCCGAGCACGTGGAGGGCTTCGCGAAGGAAGTCGCGCTGGTCACGCACACCCGGCTGAAGGCGACCGGCAAGACGGGCGCCCAGGCGCTGATGCCGGACCCCGAGTCGGCGCTCGAGGAGCCCCTCGTGGTACGGCCGACGTCCGAGACGATCATCTACGCGATGTTCGCGAAGTGGATCCAGAGCTACCGCGATCTGCCGCTCCTCATGAACCAATGGTGCAACATCGTGCGCTGGGAGCTGCGCACCCGGTTGTTTCTCCGCACGACGGAGTTCCTGTGGCAGGAGGGGCATACGGCGCACGCCACTCAAGCGGAAGCGGAAGCCGAAGCGCGGCAGATGCTCGGCGTGTACCGCACATTCCAGGAGGCCTGGATGGCGATGCCGGTCATCACCGGCCGGAAAACCGACAGCGAGAAATTCGCGGGCGCCCTCCGGACCTACGCGGTGGAAGCCCTGATGCAGGACAACAAGGCGCTGCAGGCGGGTACGTCGCACAACCTCGGTCAGAACTTCGCCAAGGCGTTCAACGTGCAGTATCAGACGGCGGCGGGCGGCCTCGAACACGTCTGGAACACCTCCTGGGGCGTCACCACCCGCATGATCGGCGGGCTGGTGATGACGCATTCGGACGACAACGGACTGGTCTGCCCACCGAAGCTGGCGCCGGTGCAGGTCGTCATCGTTCCCATCTGGAAGTCCGAAGAAGAAAGGGGTCAGGTGTTAGGTGTTGGGGGCAAGGTGAAAGACGAGCTCGCCACGGCCGGCATCCGAGTGGAGCTCGATGCCCGCGATAGTCTCAAGCCCGGCGCGAAGTACTTCGAGTGGGAGGCCAAGGGTGTGCCGTTGCGGCTCGAGATCGGCCCGCGCGACGTGGCGGCAGGACAGGTGATGACGGCACGGCGCGGTGGCGGCAAAGCACCGGCCACGCTCGACGGGCTGGGCGGCGTGGTCCGGAGGACCCTCGACGAGATTCAGGCAACGCTGCTCCAGGCAGCGAAGGATCGACGCGAAGCGCATTCCATCCGCGGCGTCACCAAGCGGCAGTTCCTCGATTTCATGAAGGGCGCCGGGGGGTTCGCCTACGGCGGCTTCTGCGGCTCGGCGGCGTGCGAGGCCGAGATCAAGCAGCAGACCGGCGCGACCGTGCGGGTGCTGCCCGATCCGGAGTTCCGCTCGCCCGAGGCGCCCCCCACGTGCATGTGGTGCGGGAAGCCCAGCGTGGCGGAGGCGGTGTGGGCGCAGGCGTACTAGGGTTCGATCCCGCCCTGCTCCGCGCCATCGCGGAGCGGGTGGGGACTCCCGCGTACGTCTACAGCGCCAATTTGATCCGGGCGCACTACCACGCGCTGCACGATGCGCTCCGGGACGTGCCGCACCGGATCTGCTACTCGGTCAAGGCGAACGGCAACATCGGCGTCCTGAAGGTGCTCAAGGCCCTGGGCGCCGGGGCCGACATCGTGTCGGTGGGTGAGCTGCGCCGCGCCCTCGCCGCCGGGTTCGACGCCCCATCCATCGTGTTTTCGGGCGTCGGCAAGACGGCCGCCGAGCTCGAGGAAGCGATTCGCGTCGGAGTGGGGTTCTTGAACCTCGAGTCCCCTGCCGAGCTGGATGTGGTCATCGCCGTGGCGCGGAAGCTCAAGAAGCGCGCGACCCTGGGCATCCGAGTCAATCCCGACGTCGCGACCGAAACGCACCCCTACACGAAGACCGGCGAGAAAACCGCCAAGTTCGGCGTCCCCTACGACGAGGTGGTCAGCGTGGCCGAGCGGGTGGTGGCGGAGCCGCTCTTCACCTTGCGCGCGCTCGCCATGCACCTGGGATCGCAGATCGCCGAGGTCGAGCCGTACCATCGCGGCACGATCAAGCTGCTGGAGCTGGTGACGGCACTGCGCGCTTCCGGGATCGACACCATCGAGGCGCTGGACGTAGGGGGCGGGCTCGGCGTGCGCTATCACAACGAGAAGGCGCCGAGCCCGCAGGCGTTCGCCGACGCGGTGGCGCCGTCGGTGAAGCAGGCGGGACTAGCGCTGGTGTGCGAGCCGGGGCGCTACCTCGTGGCGAACGCGGGCGTGCTCCTCACCAAGGTCCTGTACCGCAAGCACGCAGGCGGCAAGGAATTCGTCGTGGTGGACGCCGGGATGACGGATTTCGTTCGGCCGAGCCACTACAATGCCCATCACGACATCGTGCCGCTCGGGGACGGCGCCCGCGCTGACGAGGTCGTGAGCGTGGTCGGGCCCATCTGCGAGTCGGGGGACTTCCTGGCGCTCGACCGCAAGCTCCCGACGGTCGAGCCGGGCGAGTACCTGGCGGTGCTCGGCACGGGCGCGTACGGGTTCGTGATGAGCTCGACGTACAACCAGCGGCCGCGGCCGCCCGAAGTCCTCGTCGAGGGCGACCGGTACTACGTGGCCCGGCAGCGGGAGACGCTCGAGGACCTGCTGCGTGGGGAGATCATCGAACCCACCACCTGGTATCGGGCGTGAACCGCATCCTGATCCTCGATTACGGCTCGCAATTCACCCAGCTCATCGCGCGGCGCGTGCGGGAGGCGCACGTCTATTGCGAGATCCATCCCGCCGCGCGCGGCACCGACCTCGCGTTCATCGGGGAGTTCGCCCCCAAGGGCGTGATCCTGTCCGGCGGGCCGAACTCGGTGTTCGATCCCGGCGCTCCGACCGCCGACCCCAAGCTGCTCGAGCTCGGAACACCCATCCTCGCCATCTGCTACGGCATGCAGCTCGTGGCCCATCTGGCGGGGGGGAAGGTCAAACCATCACCGCAGCGTGAGTACGGGCGAGCCGACGTCACGGTGCTGGAGGTGGGCAGGGGCGGGCTGTTCGCGGGCTTCGAGCCGCAGGAATGCATCACGGTCTGGGCCAGCCACGGCGATCGGATCGACGAGCCACCGCCGCGCTTTCGCGTGACGGCATCGAGCGCCAACGCGCCGGTGGCCGGGTTTCAGCACGACTCGCGCCCCATCTTCGGCGTCCTGTTCCATCCGGAAGTCGCCCATACGCCGCGCGGCGGCGAGATCCTGCACAATTTTCTGTTCGAGATCTGCGGCTGCGCCCCTGATTGGACGCCGGGTCACTTCATCGAGCAGGAGGTCCAGCGGATTCGCGCGCTCGTCGGGCCGGCCCAGCGGGCGATCTGCGGCCTTTCAGGCGGCGTGGACTCGGCCGTGGCGGCTGCGCTGGTGCACCGGGCGATCGGGGATCGGCTCACCTGCATCTTCGTGGACCACGGACTGCTGCGTCTCAACGAGCGGGAACAGGTGGAGCGGACGTTCCGGGCCCACCTCGGCATCGACTTGCGGGTGGTGGACGCGGGAACGCGCTTTCTCGAAACCCTCGCCGGGATCGACGACCCGGAGGAGAAGCGGCGCCGCATCGGCCACACCTTCATCGACGTGTTCGAGCAGACGACGGGGCACGTCATGGGGGATGTGGGGTTCCTGGTGCAGGGAACGCTGTATCCCGACGTCATCGAGTCCGCATCGCCGTTCGGCGGGCCCTCGGTCACGATCAAGACCCACCACAACGTGGGGGGCCTGCGGCCCAATCTCCCGTGGAAACTGATCGAGCCGCTGCGCGAGCTGTTCAAGGACGAGGTACGTCAGGTCGGCCGGGAGCTCGGGCTGCCCGAGGAGATCGTGGGCCGGCATCCCTTCCCGGGGCCGGGGCTGGCGATCCGCGTGCTCGGACCCGTAACCGCAGACCGGCTCGACCTGCTGCGCCAGGTGGACGCGATCTACATCGCGGAGATCCGGGCGGCGGGGCTGTACGACCTGATCTGGCAGGCGTTTGCCGTTCTGCTCCCCATCAAGTCGGTCGGGGTGATGGGCGATGGCCGCACCTACGACCACGTCGTGGCGCTGCGCGCCGTCACCAGCCGTGACGGCATGACGGCGGACTGGTATCCGTTTCCGGCGGATATCCTAGCCAAGATCAGCAGCCGCATCATTAATGAAGTCCGGGGAGTGAATCGGGTGGTGTATGATGTAAGCTCCAAACCCCCTGCGACTATCGAATGGGAGTGACAATCGTCATACGACGCTAGATGTTCTTATCTTCCAACAGCTTCAGGAATTCCTTCGGCGCCGTGATCAGCGCGAGTTTCGCCGGCACGTCCGGCTCCTTCGCAAATTGCGCGATCTTGCCGAGCACCGGCAGATACTGGTTCGAGACCTCGAGCGGGGGGGCGACGATGAGGAAGAAGTAGTGGACCGGCTTGCCGTCGATCGCGTTGAAGTCGATGCCTTCCAGCTTCCGGCCGAACGCGACCCGCAGACGATTGACGGCGAGGGCGCGACAGTGGGGGATCGCGATGTTCTGGCCGATGCCGGTCGAGCCCAGCGTCTCGCGGCGCTTCAGCATCTTGACGAGGGTCTGCTCGGCCTTGTCGTCGAGCGTGAGCAGGCCCACGAGCTCCTTCAAGACGTCGTCTTTGGTGGCGCTTTGTAGCTGCAGGTTGATCGCGTCGTCGGCAAAGAATTCCCGCAAGCGCACGTGCAGTCTCTCCAGTGGGAACGGCGGCGAAACGTAATGAGTGGTTGCTCCAGGCGCAACGCGTCATTACGTTGTGTCCCATGGACTTCCCGTACGCCGTCGAGCACGAGTTCCCCCTCTTCCTCGCCCCCATGTCTGGGGTGTCGGAGTCGCCATTCCGGCTTCTGTGCCGCCGGTTCGGCGCGGATGTGGTCGTGTCCGAGTTCATCTCGGCGGTCGGCGTGGCCCGTGGCGTCGAACACCTGCTCGAGGACATGCGGTTCGAGGCAGTCGAGCGTCCCATTGGAATCCAGCTGTATGGCGCGGACGCCACAATCATGGCGCGCGCCGCCAGTATGGTGACGGAGACCTGCAAGCCGGACTTCATCGACATCAACTTCGGCTGTCCCGTGAAGAAGGTGGTGCGGAACAACGGCGGGTCGGGATGTCTGAAGGACTTGGGTCTGGTACAGGCGATCCTGCGCGCCGTGCGCGCGGCGACGCACCTGCCTGTGACGGTGAAGATCCGGAGCGGCTGGGACGAGACGCAGCGCGACCCCGTCACCATCGCACGGCGCTGCCGCGACGCCGGCGCCCAGGCGCTCACGCTGCACGCCCGCAGCCGGACGCAGATGTTCTCGGGGAAAGCAAACTGGGACGAGATCGCTCGCGTGGTCGAGGCGCTCGACATTCCGGTGATCGGCAACGGCGACATCACCACCGCGGCCGACGTCGTGGCCATGCGGGGGCACACGGGGTGCGCCGGCGTGATGATCGCCCGCGGCGCGTTCGGTAACCCCTGGATCTTCGCCCAGGCGCAGGACGTGATCGCCGGACGGCCGATGCGGCGTGACGCAGGCCCTGAGGAGCGGTTCGCGGTCGCGCTGGAGCACGCGCGGCTCGCACTGCGGCTGCAGGGCGACACGCGCAAGACGGCGCTCGAGTTCCGCAAGCACTTCGGTTGGTACACGAAGGGCGTGCCGGGCGCGGCCCAGCTGCGTGAGCGCCTGTTCCAGATCGAGTCGATGCAGCAGGCCGAAGCGATCTTCGCCGCCTATCTCGCCGGGAGCGCCGTGGAGCAGGCGGCGTGAACTTCGAGGACCTAGGGCGCTTCATCGAGCGTCTCCCGTTCGCCT
The DNA here is from genome assembly GCA_035317625.1 of Gemmatimonadales bacterium. GTDB lineage: Bacteria > Gemmatimonadota > Gemmatimonadetes > Gemmatimonadales > GWC2-71-9 > AG41. The sequence continues at coordinate 7,200 of DATHGL010000368.1, forward strand.
CCATCGATCACCTCCGGCCCGCCACGCAGGGGCATCAGGAGGTGATCTTGTGTCAGGGCAAGACGCCCGAGCAGGTGGTGGCGATCGCAGAGCGGCTCGAGGCGGCGGGCGGGAGCTTCCTGGCCACGCGGGCCGACCCTGCGCACCGGATCGGGCTCGCCGCCCGGTTCCCCCGGGCGGAGGTCAACGAGCTGGGCCGCGCCGTCTATCTGCCCGCCATCCCCGAGCCCGAGCCCACGGGACGCGGCACCATTCTCATCGTCACCGCGGGCACCAGCGATCTGCCGGTCGCCGAGGAGGCGGCTGTGACCGCTCGGGCTCTCAAGAACCGCGTCGCCCGGCTGACCGACGTCGGTGTGGCCGGGATCCACCGGATTCTCACACAGACAGACGCGTTGCGCAGCGCGGCGGTGATCGTCGTGGTCGCCGGGATGGAGGGCGCTCTACCGAGCGTGGTAGGAGGGCTCGTGTCCGTCCCGGTGATCGCGGTCCCCACGAGCGTCGGCTACGGCGCGTCGTTCGGCGGGGTCGCCGCGCTGCTCGGCATGCTGAACTCCTGTGCGGCGGGCGTCACCGTCGTCAACATCGACAACGGGTTCGGCGCCGCCGCCGCCGCGAGCCGCATCAACCACGCATGAAGGTCCCCCCGGCGGGGGTGTGGATCGGGCGCGGGCTTGCCGTGCTCGGCCTCGCCGCCGTGATCCCAGCCGTGCTCGCCGCTAACCTGTGGGCGTTGATCGCGGCGCTGGGCGGGTTTCTCGCCGCGACGGGCCTGGCGCTGGCGCCGCTGGTGCGCGTCTGGTTGGCAGACCAGCCGCTTACCCGGCCCTCCGACTTCGCGCATACGCTCGACCTGCTGCGCCGGGCGCACGGCGCCCGGGCCGCGTGGAGTGTCGGGCACGACGCCGACGTCGAGGTGGTGGGCCCGGAGGAGGTGGAGCACGCGGCGCGCCAGCGCGGCGCCGCTCTGGTCCAGCTGGCGTCGGTGGACGGACGCGCCCACGTGACACGGGAGCCTGCCGGCTGCTACATCGCGGTTGGCGACTTCCCGTTTGGCGCGGGGTTGCTCCTGCCCCAGCCGGATGCCTCGTCCCAGCTCGCCGCAGCGGTGACCGACGACCTGCGCCGGGTAGTGGCGAGCATGCGGCTCACCGACTTGCGCGACGCGGCCGACCGGCCGACTCAACTGGTGTCGAAGCAGCTGGCCGCGATCGCGGGGGGAGCGCAGACGCTCGAAGGGATCGCCAAGGCGGGCGCGGCGCTGGCGGAGCAGATCACCCAAAGGGGCGCGGCGATCGTGCTTCAGAACATCGGTCCCGCCAGCGGCGAGGCCCGGGTCGTGGCCGTGTCGACCGGCGCCGACAGTCGGCTGGAATCGCTCACGCTCACGTCCGACGCGCCGGCGCTGCGCGCGATCACGTCTCGGGTGCCAGTCGCGTCGCAGGGGGCCGAGGATGTCTTCGGCAGCGCGCTACCCGACCGGAGACGGCGCGATCGCGCCGGTACCGCCTATCCGGTGCTGGACGGCCACTTCGCCATCGGCGCACTGGTGGTCATGGGGCCGCCGCTCGTGGCGGGCACCCCCACGGCCGACCACCTGCAGCGCCTCGTGGCCGAACTCGGGTCACGGCTCGCGGCAGCGCGGGCGCTGTATGAAGCGGAGCAACGCGCGGTGAAAGACCCGCTCACCGGACTCCGCAACCGCCGGGAGCTCGAGCGCGCCCTGGGACAGCACGGCAGCAAGGCGCCCCCGATCGCGACGTTGGTGTATGCCGACCTCGATCACTTCAAGAATCTCAACGACACGCTCGGCCACGCTGCGGGCGACGCGGCGCTGCGCCACGTGGCCCGGATTCTCGAGAACGCGGTACGCGACAAGGATCTCGTGGCGCGCATCGGCGGTGAAGAATTCGCCATCTGGATGCCCCTCACGCCGATCGAATCCGGCCTCGAGGTGGCCGAGCGGATCCGCGCGACGGTCGAGTCCACGACGTGGCGGTGGGGCGGGGACCCCTATCCGCTGCGCCTGTCGTGCGGCGTGGCGGGCTACCCGGATACGGTACGCGACGTCGCGAACTTGCGCAGCACTGCCGACGCGGCGCTGTATGCCGCGAAGCAGGGAGGGAGGAACCGGGTGGAGCGCGCTCGGGGAGATGCGACGCAGCAGGCGGGGTGAAGGCTCCCACCAGACCTCACAGCGAGCGAAACTCGGCGGCGACGATGTCCGGTGCACCCCGCGCCTTGAGGGCGTCGGGCAGCGCCGCCGCGACCGCGGCGTCCTTCACGCGGATCAGGTATTCGAGCGTCAAGATTCCGTGGTCCGAGGGAATGATCTCGGCGAGCTTCCAGCGCTTGACCTGCTCTTCGAGCAGCGCTTCCACGACGCGCTGCGCGGGCTCCAGGCGGGCCGCCCGGATACGCAGCGCCCCATTGAAGGGCTTCTCCATCGGGGGCCGTACGTAGAGGTTGCCTACGTTGAACTGCCAGAGGCTGAGCACCACGACGTTGAAGACCACCGACATCACCGCGGCGACGGCCGGCGCGAATACCCCGGCGGCGACGCCGACCGCAAGCGCGAGGAAGATGTAGACCGCGTCTTGCGTGTCTTTGAGGGTGTTCCGGAACCGCACTGCCGCAACGATCGCCGCGAGCGTGAACGCCAACGCCAGACTGTTTTGGACGAGGATGACCGTCCCCGCCACGGTCATCGGAAGGATGATCACTGTCTGCACGACCGACTGATCGTACCCGGCCCGTCGCTTGGTGAGCGTGTAGACCCATGCCACCGGAAGGACCACCACCAGCGCGGTGACCATCGAG
>DATHGL010000369.1:0-3017 GCA_035317625.1 Gemmatimonadales bacterium
CTGGGCTGAGGATCGCCATCAGACGGACGCCCGGTGTCCCGCGCAGCAGGTCGACGTCGCGCCGACCCAGGCGGTCCACGCCGCTCTGGTTGGTCAGCAGGGCGAGGCGCTTGCCGGTGACCAGGCCGATGGAATCGGACACCAGCACCTCGATCCCCGGGCGCACCTGCGCGGCCGCGGGCGGAGCCACGACGCAGGCGAACATCACCAACAGCGAGCGAGCATGCAGGCGCATAGACTCCTGGTCGTTGCCGTCGTGCTGGGATGTGCCGGCGGTCAAGCAGTTGGGCGGTCGGGGCAACCAGTCCCCCGTCTTCCGTCCCCCGTCCCCCCGCTGTCCGTCGATTCGCTCCTCGCCACCCTCACGGTCCGCCAACAAGTGGGCCAGCTCGTCATCCCGTGGCTCTCCGGAAGCTACACCGCGCTCGACGATTCGCTCTTTCAAGTCGCGGCGCGGTGGGTCGATTCGCTGGAAATCGGTGGCCTGATCATCTCCGTCGGCTCGCCGCTCGACATCGCCGCCAAGCTCAACGCGCTGCAACGGCGGTCCCGGCTGCCGCTGTTGGTCTCGGCCGATCTGGAATGGGGTGCGGGCATGCGGGTCGTGGGCGCCACCGCCTTTCCTCAGATGATGGCGGTCGGTGCCACCGGCGATCCGCGGGACGCGTACGCCATCGGCGCGGCCGCCGCGGCAGAGGGCCGGGCGGTCGGGATCCACGTCAATTTCGCCCCCGACGCCGACGTCAACAACAACCCGGCGAACCCCATCATCAACGTCCGGTCGTTCGGCGAGGATCCACGCATGGTGGCCCGCCTCGTGGCGGCGTACGTGGAGGGCCTGCACGAGCACGGGATGCTCGCCACCCTCAAGCACTTCCCCGGCCACGGCGACACGCAGACCGACTCCCACATCGGCCTCCCGGTGATCACGGCCGGTTACGCGCGACTCGATTCGCTCGAGCTGGTGCCGTTCCGGGCCGGGATCGCCGCCGGCGCGGACGTGGTGATGAGCGCACACATCGCCTTCCCCGCCCTCACCGGGTCGACCGACCCCGGGACACTGTCGGCCGCGGTGCTCACCGGTTTGCTCCGCGACTCGCTGCGGTTCGGCGGTCTGGTGGTGACCGACGCCTTGACGATGGGCGCGATCGTGGCGAAATACGGCGCCGGCGAAGCGACCGTGCGGGCGTTCCTCGCCGGCTCGGACCTGCTGCTCATCCCGGCCGATCCCGACTCAGCGCTGAACGCGATGACGGCGGCGGTGACCGCTGGACGGATCACGGGAGAGCGGCTCGCGCGGTCGGTGCGGCGCGTGCTCGAGATCAAGCGGCGGCTCGGACTGTTCCAGCGCCGCACCGTGCCCCTCGACTCGATCATGCACCTCGTCGGCAGCCGGCGGCTCCAAGACGCGGCCACCGACATGGCGGTTCGTTCCCTCACACTGGTACGCGACGTCGGCGGGCGGCTGCACGCCCTGCGCACGCGCCCCGGCCGGCTCGCCTTGATCGCGTATGCCGACGAGGCGAATGCCACCGTCGGCCAATACCTCGCGGAGCTGCTGCGGCAGGGAGGCGACACGGTCGACTACTTCCGGCTGTGGCCGATGTCGGGCACGCTGTCGTACGATTCGGCGCGCACTGTCGTCGCGCGGGCGCCGGCGGCGGTCTTCGTCGCCAACGTGCGACCGATCTCGGCGCGCGGGAACATCGCCCTCCCCGATTCGCTGGCGCAGCTGGTCGCGGCAACCGACAGCGCGCGTCCCACCGTGCTGGTCTCGCTCGGCAGTCCCTACCTCCTGAGCCAGATCCCGGGCGTGAAGTCGTACCTCATCGCCTGGAGCGGCGTCCGCGCCTCGGAGCGCGCGGTGGCGCTCGCGCTGCTCGGCCGGGTTCCGATCGGCGGCCACCTCCCGACCCGGATTCCCCCGGACTACCCCGTCGGCTGGGGCGTCGCCGTCCCGGACGCCCGACCGTGAAGCCAGGCGCGCTGCTCGCGCTCGCCGGATCCCTGGCCGCGTGCGGGCGCACCGGGCCGCCGCTCCCTGTGAGCGCCGGCATCCCGCGGGCCCCCGCCGCGGCCCTCGGCTTCGACAGCACGAAGCTGGCGGCGGTCATCGACTATCTCCGGTCGGAGGTGGACAGCGGCGCGTTCCCAGGCGCGGTGGTCGCCGTCGGACGGCACGGCCGGCTCGCTCTCCTCGCGCCGGTGGGGCACTACGGCCTCGACGACTCGCGTCCGGTCGAGCCCGGGACCCTGTACGATCTCGCCTCGCTCACCAAAGTCGTGGGTCTCACGACGGCGTGCATGCTGCTGGTGGACCAGGAGGCGCTCGCGCTCGACGCGCCGGTCGCGCGGTACGTCCCCGCCTTCCGCGGGGCCATGAAAGACCGCGTCACCATCCGCCAACTGCTCACCCATGCGGCCGGGCTCGCCGCCGACCTGCCGCTCTACGCCGAGACGGCCACGCGACAGGCCGCGCTCGCCGCGGTGGACTCGGCGACGCTCGTCGCCCCTCCGGGGACCAGTTACCGCTACTCCGACCTGAGCGCCATCGCGCTCATGCAGGCGGTGGAGCGCGTCACCGGCGAGCGGTTCGACCGTTTTCTCGCCAGGCGCGTGTTCGGGCCGCTCGGTATGCCCGCGACGCGGTTCCTGCCGCCCGCGTCCTGGCGCGACCGGCTCGCGCCCACCGAGCACGACACCGTGTTTCGCCACCGCTGGCTCCGTGGCGAAGTCCACGACGAAAGCGCAGCGCGGCTCGGCGGCGTCTCGGGAAACGCCGGGCTCTTCTCCAACGCCCTCGACTTGTCCCGGTTCGCGGCCCTGCTCCTGAACGGCGGGGCGTGGGACACGCTGCAGCTCATCCACGCCGAGACCATCGAAGAATTCACGCGGCGTCAGAACCTCCCGCCGGGCTCCACGCGCGCGCTCGGCTGGGATACGCCAGCGGATTCGGGGTACTCGAGCGCGGGGGCGAAGCTGTCGCGGCGTGCCTTCGGCCACACCGGCTTCACCGG